>CAVIPZ010000095.1:0-7302 GCA_963644715.1 bacterium
CAATACGGCGCTGTGCGGCTCGACTGCATCGTCACCATAGTAGATGCGCTCCGTATGCAGAGCGAGTTCGGCTCCGGAAGCCGCCTGCTCCGCGCCGATATCAAAGAGGACGACATCGAAAACCTGGTCATACAGCAGCTCGAATTCTGCAACATCGTGCTGCTCAACAAGTCTTCTGCCGTGAATGAAAGCGAACGAAAACGTCTGAAAGAAATCATACGCGCCATCCAGACAAAAGCCGAAATCATAGAATGTGACTACGGCGAAGTGGAGTTTGAAAAAATTCTCGACACCCGCCTTTTCGATTATGAAAAAGTTGCCACCTCAGCCGCCTGGATCCAAGGCGTAGAACAATACCACGAAGAAAATGACGATGATGACAACGAACACGATGAGCATGAACATGAGCATGAACATCACCATGAACATGAACACGAGCATCACCACCACGACCATAACCATGACGAGGGTGAGGCTGAGGAATATGGCATCAGCACTTTCGTATATTACCGGCGCGAGCCTTTCAACCTTCAGAAATTCGACCGTTTTGTTTCAATGCTGCCGCCCAACGTAATCCGTACCAAGGGCATCTGCTATTTCAAGGACGAATATGACGTTTGCTACCTCTTTGAGCAGGCAGGGAAGCAGTTGCAACTGCGTGACGTGGGGCTTTGGTATGCCACAATGCCCACCGACGAGCTGTCGCAGATGTTGGAACGCGAGCAAGGACTGCGGCGCGACTGGAACACGACGTATGGCGACAGAATGCAAAAGATTGTATTCATCGGGCAGAAGATGGACAAGCAAGCCATAACAGACGCTTTAGACGCATGCCTTGTCCGCAATGCCGGACTTTACCTGTAGCCCAATTCTCATTAAGCCGCCAAACAAAGCAGCACAAACCTATACGCCATCCAAAGCGTATAGGCAAGAAACAGCAATCCCCACACAGGAGCAGGGATGTGTGTCATTTTGGCGAGATTGGTAGCATCGCCAGCTTTGCCACTGTTACGGAACGACAAGACAACTATCGTTACCGTTGAGAGCACCGACTCCGTCATCATCATGACCGCATAGAAAAAAGCCGCCATTTCAGACAGATGCTGACTGTCGCGGCAGAGCAGGCATACATTCAAGGAGCAGAAGAGCAACACCCAGAGCAGCCCGTAAGCGTTGCGGATCCAGAACAGGAGCATCACAACAAAAAGCACCGTCAAGGCGGCCAGCAAAGCTGCCGACGCGCCGTTTGCAACGAGATACAGCGACACGCAGGCCACGGTTGCCGCAAACGGGTAGCCAGCCAACGAGACAAGGGCGGCAGTGAACCTGCCGCCCGTCTTGGTAGTTGTAGTGCCCGAAGTGTCGCGAAACAGTTCTATCTTGTCAACCTTCCCGTCGAGCAGCAATGCCACCATCGCGTGCCCAAACTCATGGATGCCCGTGTTGATGACATTGAAAAACTTGCCCACTACTGGAATCCGGGGCAGCACTATGGCAACAGCCACATAGACAAGCATGTACCATTTATTGTCTGGCATAGCAGGACAGAACCGGTTCTGTCAGCTCCGGCGGAACTTGTGGATATCAGACGTATCCCACGACTGATACATCAAGATGCGCTGGATATTGCTGATGATGATCACAAAGAGTTTCAAGTCGCGGTCGGCGAACCATCTCATGGCCTCCACATCCTTGCGGCAGGCGGCCGCAAAACGGGACAGAAAATCACAATGGTACTTTTGAAGCCACGCGATAGCCTCAGGTTCATCGTCGATGGCATTGCTGAGCACGGCAAACTCGGGGTATCCGTTGGCTGCCAGCCACTCCAATGCCTTTATGTTAGAGTGAATAGCCTCGGCAAGCGCTTCCAGTTCCGGGAAACCGTTATGAACCAGAAACTCGCTGAACTGCTTTTCACCCTGCAGGCTCAGGTTGAAAGCGATCAGCACCTTTGTGTCATAATCTGTCAGGCAGTGCATGGCAACAGTTTATTGCTTCAGAGTCACGGTTCTGTTGAACACCAGTTTCTCGTCTGTCGAATCAGGGTCGGCATAGAAATAGCCTATGCGCTCAAATTGGTAATACTTGACCTCGAGCGCATTGCAGCAAGTCAAGGATTGCTCCACCCAACCCTCCTGTGTTACCAATGAGTTGGGGTTGAGGTGGTCGAGGAATGTCTGCCCCTCGGCGCAATTGTCAGGGTCCGGCACGGAGAAGAGACGGTCAAACAGCCGTATTTCAGCTTTCTTTGAATAGGGCACAGAAGCCCAATGAATGGTTGCTTTCACCTTGCGGTTGCTGTCGGGCATGCCGCTTTTGGTCATCGGGTCGTAGGTGCAGTGTATCTCCGTGATGTTGCCGTCGGCGTCTTTCACGACAAACTCGCATTTGATGATGTAGGCATATTTAAGCCGCACTTCTCTGCCGATGGAAAGCCTGTAGAACTTCTTGTCTGCATTTTCGCGGAAGTCGGCCCTTTCAATCCACAATTCACGGGTAAAAGGCACTTTACGTGTACCGGCTTCAGGATTTTCGGGATTGTTCACGGCATCCATTTCCTCAACTTGTCCCTCAGGGTAATTGTCGATGACCAGTTTCACGGGATCCAGCACAGCCATCGTGCGTATGGCGGTCTTGTTGAGGTCTTCGCGGGCGCAGAAATCGAGCAGTGAAACATCGATAATGTTGTCGCGTTTGGCAACGCCCACCGTTTCGGCAAAATTACGGACAGAGGCAGCGGTATAGCCACGGCGGCGGAGTCCGCAGATGGTAGGCATGCGGGGGTCGTCCCAGCCGTTCACATAGTGTTCTTTCACCAATTGCAGCAGTTTGCGCTTGCTCATGATGGTATAGGTCATATTGAGGCGGGCAAATTCAATCTGTTGCGGATGGTGAATGCGAAGCGCCGTGCAGAACCAGTCGTAAAGCGGACGGTGTACCTCAAACTCAAGCGTACAGATTGAATGGGTTATGCCTTCGATTGAGTCGCTCTGGCCATGTGCAAAGTCATACATCGGGTAGATGCACCATTTGTCGCCTGTACGGTGGTGAGAGGTATGGAGGATGCGGTACATGATCGGGTCGCGGAAGTGCATATTAGGCGATGCCATGTCTATTTTGGCGCGCAGCACTCTGCTGCCGTCCGGAAACTCTCCGGCACGCATACGACGAAACAGGTCCATATTCTCTTCTGGGGTCCTGTTGCGGTATGGGCTCTCCTGCCCGGGCGCCGTGGGCACTCCCCTGCCCTTGCTGATCTCTTCCTGCGTCTGGTCATCCACGTATGCAAGTCCCTCACGGATAAGCTGCTCCGCCCATTCATAAAGCTGGTCGAAATAGTCGGACGCATAATGCTCCTCGGCCCACTCGAAGCCCAGCCATCGTATATCCTCGCGGATAGAATCTACATATTCTGTATCTTCCTTCACGGGATTGGTATCATCGAAACGGAGATTGCAGAGCCCGTTGTACTTCTTGGCCATTCCGAAATTCAGGCAGATCGATTTTGCATGTCCTATGTGAAGGTATCCGTTCGGCTCCGGCGGGAATCGTGTATGCACTTTCTTGTCGTTCTTGCCGTTGCGGATGTCTTCTTCAATGATTTGCTCAATAAAATTCATATTCTTCAGTAATTGTTATGGTTATATTAGTGTTATCGTTTTTTTACATTTTTTCTTCAACGGGGCGACGGCCGAGGTCGGCAAAGCCGTTGCAAAGTGTCCTGAAATCGGCACGCACGTTGTAGTCTCTGACATAGAGGCTTTCGGCAAGCCGCGACATCTCTTCAGGAAGCCTATGGTTGCGGCAGGTGTCTTCGGGGTGCAGCACACCGGGCTTGAGGTAGGCCGACAGCGCCTCGTTGGTCTGATAGCGGCAGCCCACCCAGCTGGCACGACCAGACAGCACTGCGCCGATATTCTGCATAAATCCTCGTCTGTTCTTCACAAACCACACTGCCACGGGACTGCACACCGCCAGAACCAAGGCCGCTGCAAAGTCGAAGCCACGTTTCTTACGTCTGTTTTTCTTTTCCACCAACGCGTGGACAGGAATGGCGTAAGCATCCTCTGACGAGAAAATGGCATTGCTGCCGATAACGACAAAACTGTTTTCGGGCGCGATGCGGTATTCCACCTGGCACGACTGCAGGCGTATCATCCAGTCGATGATCTGGTCGGCAGGCATATTGCGTGAGCAGAACACGATTTCGTTAAGATGGTACAACGGTATAAGGTCCTGAAGGTGCGAGACGTTGCCGATTACGGCCGAGCCGCTGTCTTGCTGTGGCTGCAGCGTGATGATGCCGGCGAAAGCGCATTTGGGCTCCATCATCTGCATCAGGTTCAACACCCTCGCAGCCTCGTCGCCGCTGCCCACGACAGCGACACGGCGTCCGTAGCGTGAATCGGAAGCGAAACCGCAAAGCTTGGTCTTGCCGGCCAGATAGCGTATTCCGTTCACCGCAATAACCGTCCACATAGTGCCGAGCAGCACCACGGCGCGCGAGAAACGGAGCGTTTCGGGCAGAAGCGCATAAACCAGCAAAATGGCCACCGTGCCTATGAATACCCCCCGGTTGACGGCGGTTAGGCGCATCGGCTTCGCATAGCCACGGCACAATGCCACCGACAACAGCCATACGGCTGCATACAACGGGATGACTATATAATAATAGTAATGCGGGAAAGCGCTGTTGCGCTGTGCCAACACGTTGACGTCCCAGTAGCGCGAGAGGGCGAAAAGACCGGCATAGATGCACAGAAAATCAATGAGCGGCAGCAACAACCGGCTGAAGATCCGCCGCAGCGCCGCCAAAAAAGCGCGGAACCAGATGGCTACGTCAATCAAGGCATTGAAAAGCCGGGCATTCTTGCTCGAGAAATGCTTCCGGGCAAAAATCTGCATGGCTTTATAGAAAACGTGTACATAATTGAGGCTGCCCGTCTTGGTGCTCTCGCCTTTGTAGTGTATGATGCGCGTTTCGGGGAAATAATAGTTTTTGTAGCCGCCTTGCAGTATGCGGTATGAAAGGTCGATGTCTTCGCCGTACATGAAATAGTCCTCGTCGAGCAGTCCTACCTTGTCGAGCACGTTACGGCGAAGCATCATAAACGCGCCTGCGAGCACCTCTACGGAATGTATTTTGTCGTTGTCGAGGAAAGAGAGATGGTAGGTGCCGAAACGTCGCGATTTAGGGAAAAGCTTGGAGAGCCCGAACAACTTGTAGAACGCCACGGCCGGGAACGGGATGCCGCGTTTTGACTCGGGCAGGAACTCGCCCTTGCCGTTCACCATCTTCACGCCGAGGCCGCCCGCGTCGGGGGTGTTGTCCATAAAGCGGATGCACTTTTCAAAAGTGTCCTCCTCCACCACCGTGTCGGGGTTCAGCAGCAGCACATATTCGCCGCTTGAGATGCGTATAGCCTGATTGTTGGCCTTGGCAAATCCCACATTCTCGCGGTTGGCGATCACCTTCACCTGCGGGAACTTCTTGTCTAACATCTCCAAAGAAGAATCCGCCGAATTGTTGTCCACGACAAACACCTCGCCCTCCACGTTCTTCAGCGCCTTGAACACAGAAACCAGCGCCTGCTCCAGAAAGAAGGCCACATTATAGTTGACTATGACAACGCTTAATTTCATATTCTTCTTCAGAAATAGGCCAGCACGGTCTTTTTGGACACCACCTTGTCGCCTTTGCTGACGGCCACTTGCGCATCGAGCGGCAGAAACACATCAACCCGTGAGCCGAACTTGATCATGCCTACCTCCTCGCCCTGCTCCACAATGTCGCCCACTTCGGGGTAACTGATGATACGCCGCGCTATAAAACCGGCAATCTGACGGAAAAGCACTTTCTCGTGGTCGTTGCGCGCCACCACTATCGTATTGTGCTCATTGTCAACCGACGACTTCGGCAACTTTGCTATAAAATACTTGCCCGGATGATAGGCAATGTATTCTATCTTGCCGTCCATCGGGTAACTGTTGACATGCACGTTGTTGATAGACATGAAGATAGAAATCTTGATGCGTTCATCCTTGAAATACTCGTACTCGAATGCAGGGCCTACTGCCACTATGCGGCCGTCAGCGGGTGAGAGCACGCCGTTTGAAACCTTGTTGATGATGCGGAACGGCACCCTGAAGAAGCGGATCACGACAGCCGCCACGATGACTGTGGCCGCATAAAAAGCCAGATTCACCCACCAAAGATTGGTTATGAAAAAGACATAAAAAATTGTCAGCAACAAGATTACCAGAACGGCAACCGAAATGCTTACCTTCCCCGCCTCGTGAAACTTCATCCTCTAACCGGTTCTTTGAGATTATTTAGCGTATAAAATATAGGTGTTTCTCGGAATATTGTTTTCGCTGGAGGTTGTTGTGAACTGTCGCGGGTATTTCTTCTTGTTCAAGTAATTCTCTCCTCGATAGTCGTAAGTATAAACCGTCCTCTTGTTCTCCGTGCCGTAAAGCAGCACCTGCACCGTCTGGGTAGCATAATTATGCACATGGTATCCAGAAAAACTGCTGTATGCATACGGAAGCCCATAGAACGGATTGTAGGTCACATCCTCCTCGTCGTATGTAAATGTTCTGACTATCACCTCATTAAGGTAAGGATATGTTTCCGTGATCGATTCAATGTCTTCGTATTTCTCTTTTTTGCCTGGAGCGTACTTCACTTCTTTCGTACAGCGCACCTCCATATCCTTGATGGGAGAGAACTGTATGCGGGATTGCACATCTGCAAAATCGCCCATAAAAGTGTTGTACAGCCTGAGGCTTTTGGCATATTGGAACGACTCATAAAACAGCCTGTCGTAAATCTCCTCAATATGGGTGATGCGTTGCGTCTCCTCGTCGCGCATGAAGTTCACCTCTTGCCGGACGGTATCGTTCACCTTATATAAAATTTTGTTCACCAGACAGTCTTCGTATGTGATGTCAATCACTTCCGTATAGTCTTCCTGCACGTTTGTAATCTGGGAGACGGTCTTGTCTTTGTTGTAAGCAAAGACAAACGTTTGGGTAGAATCAACGATGATGCTGTCGAGCATATTCTTCTCTCCGTATTTGAAAATCAGGTTGGGATGATCCCAATCGCTGTTGCTGTAGTACCATATTTTGCTGATTTTGCATACAGGATCATAGATTTCGTCTTTCGGTTTGCAAGAAGAGAACGAAAGCAGCACAGCGGCAACGGCAATGATAAGGATGGAGATTTTTTTCATAAGTCAAACACTTTTAATAAGGTGGCAAAAATACAAAAAAATGAAAACAGTGGCAAAACAAAAC
>CAVIPZ010000096.1:0-7223 GCA_963644715.1 bacterium
ATGGAATACGAAGGAACGTTAGTGCTCAAAAACACGCTTTTCAACAAAGACGGCAAGATTATGGGTTGGGCTGAATACTCCTACGACGAGAACAAGAAAGAAATAGACTCAAAAGAATACTACCTCGACGAGGTGAACCCCGAAGTACACCGCCTCTTGCGAGAGACCCGCTATGAACGCTCTTCGGAGGCGTAATTTGCCCGGTTCTTTATTTTTGGGCATCTCGTTTCTTTATTGTATCTTTGCCACCCTCAAAAAAAGTTTATCAAAACAACACATTATATGAAAGAAAGTACAGCTATGAGTATGAATCCGCTGGTAAACTACCTCAAAAAGAGTCCGGGCGAATTCACTAAATCTGACATTATCAAGTATGTAGAAGAGAATGAAATCAAGATGGTCAACTTCCATTATGTGGCCGGAGACGGCAGGCTGAAGACCTTGGCATTCATTCTCAACAACCGCGACTATCTGGAACAGATCCTCTCAAACGGGGAGCGCGTGGATGGATCCAACATTTTCCCTGATTTCATCCATGCAAGCTCGTCTGACTTGTATGTCATCCCCCGTTTCTCCACCGCTTTCATTCATCCGTTTGCAGACATCCCTACCCTGTCGTTCCTCTGTTCGTACTACAACAAAGACGGACAGCCGCTCGAAAACTCCCCGGAATACATCTTGCGCAAGGCCTGCAAGTCTTTCACGGAAGTTACGGGCATGTATTTCCAAGCCATGGGAGAATTGGAGTACTATGTCATCGGACCGGCTGAAGAGCTTTACACCATCCCCGACCAGCGCGGTTATCACGAGTCGTCACCTTTCACGAAATTTGAAAGTTTCAGGGCCGAGTGCATGTACGACATCGCCAAGGCTGGCGGCCAAATAAAATACGGCCATTCTGAAGTGGGCAACTTCACGATGGACGGCAAAATATACGAGCAAAACGAGATTGAGTTTCTGGTCACTGACGTGCAGCAAGCCGCCGACCAACTGGTGCTCGCCAAATGGATCATCCGCAACCTCGCCTACAAACACGGCTTGGATGTCACCTTTGCGCCCAAAATCACCAACGGGAAAGCAGGCAGCGGACTTCACATCCACACCTGCATCGTGAACGGCAACGGCAAAAACCAATATGTCACTAAGGGCAAACTCAACTCCATCGCCAAAACTGCCATCGCTGGCTATATGACCTGCGCAGGCTCGCTGACCGCTTTCGGCAACACCAACCCGACCTCCTATTTCAGACTTGTGCCGCATCAGGAAGCACCGACCTCCATCTGCTGGGGCGACCGCAATCGCTCGGTGCTGGTGCGCGTGCCGCTGGGCTGGACCCACAAGAACGACATTGTAGCCGAACTCAACCCGCTGGAGAAACCCGTCAACAAAGACCGCTCGCAGAAACAGACCGTAGAGTTCCGCTGCCCCGACGGCTCCGCCGACATCTACCTGCTGCTGGCCGGACTTGTTTGCGCCGCTCGACATGGCTTTGAGATGGAAGGAGCCCTCGACTTTGCCGCCAAAACCTACGTAGATGTTGACATCCACCGCCCCGAAAACAAGAACCTTGTCGAAAGCCTGGCTCAACTTCCCGCCTCCTGCTGGGAATCGGCTGATGAATTGAGCCGCCACCGCGACATCTTCGAGAACCACGGCGTCTTCAACAACGAGATGATCGATGACATCGTGAAACGGCTGAAAGCCTTTAACGACAAGGACATCCGAAAAGAAATCGAAAAAGACCCCGAGGTCATGAACCGGCTGGTTCACGAACATTTCTATTGCGGATAACCTGACAATCATTACAGAGGCACAACATTCATTGTGCCTCTGTTTTTTCCATTTAAACAACCTGTCAAACCTTAATTGTTTTTTATGAACTTCGTCCCTGTAATCATAACTGCCATCATTGCCTTTGCCGTTGTTGCAGCCGTCAAGATGATTGTAGAATACCGGCTGAAATCACAAGTCGTGGAACGCAAGAAAAGCACAGAAAGCATCGTGCTTCCCTTGCGGCTTCAGGCATACGAAAGGATGGCGCTCTTTTTGGAACGCATAGAGCCCAACCAGTTAGTTATGCGCATACACGCCCCCGGCCTTACCGTAGCCCAGGAGCAAAACCTCCTGCTGACCGCTATCCGGTCTGAATTCGAGCACAACCTGTCGCAACAAATCTACATCTCCAGCAGTGTCTGGACCGAAATCTGCAATGCCAAAGACGACATCATGGAAATCATCAACACCGTTGCAGAACAGATGGATGCCGACACTACAGGGCAAACCTTTGCAGAATCACTGCTGATAGCCGCCTCGCAGAAACCGGTAGTCGAAAAAGCCTTGAACATACTGAAAGCCGACATGCACAAAATGCTTTAGCCATCGGGCACAGCTTTGCAAATCATCTTTTTGTATCTTTGCCCTGCTTTTTAAAGCCAGAATAGATTCCAACCCTTTTTAATAATTATAATATGAACAACGCAAATTTTGAATTCAGAGAACCCCAAAACGAACCGGTATATTCTTATGCGCCGGGCACGCCTGAGCGGAAACATCTGCAGGCCGAACTTGAAAAGCAGTACAACCAGACTATCGAGATTCCTTTGATTATCGGAGGCAAGGAGGTAAAAACGGGTGATATGGGCAAAGTGGTAATGCCGACCAACCACAGCCATGTGCTGGCAAACTACCATAAAGCCGGCCCGAAAGAGGTACAGATGGCCATTGATGCTGCACTGGCTGCACGCAAAGGCTGGGAAGAACTCCCTTGGATACAGCGGGCTTCGGTTATGATGAAAGCCGCCGAACTGCTCGCCACCAAATACAGATACGTGCTGAATGCCGCCTGTATGCTTGGACAGGGAAAGAACCCGATGCAGGCAGAGATTGACTGTCCTTGCGAAGCCATCGACTTTTTACGTTTCAACACCTACTTTGCAGCCAAACTGTACGGGCAACAACCCATATCCGACCATGCAACGCTCAACCGCAACGAGTACCGCGGGCTGGAAGGCTTCGTCTATGCCATCACGCCTTTCAACTTTACCTCTATAGCCCTGAACCTCAACGTGGCTCCAGCCCTGATGGGCAACGTTACAATCTGGAAACCGTCAACGACCTCCATTCTGTCCAATTACTACCTGATGAAACTGCTTAAGGAAGCCGGTCTTCCCGACGGAGTCATCAACTTCCTTCCCGGCAGCGGATCGGTCATCAGCGAAGTGGCTTTCAAGTCTCCTCATCTTGCTGGCGTACATTTCACGGGCAGCACAGCCACTTTCAAGAGTTTTTGGAAACTGATCGGGCAAAACATCGACAACTACCGCACCTATCCTAAGATTGTTGGCGAAACCGGCGGCAAAGACTTCATCTTTGCACACCATACAGCCACCGCCCGCGAGCTGGCCGTTGCTGTCGTGCGCGGCGCTTTCGAATACCAAGGACAGAAATGCTCCGCCGCCTCCAGAGCCTATATTCCCAAATCGCTGTGGCCCGAAACGCTGCGCAATATCAACGAGATGACCGCCACCGTAAAGATGGGCGACGTGCGCGATTTCTCCAATTTTGTCAATGCCGTCATCGACGAGAAGTCGTTCGACAACATTGCCGGCTATATTGACCGCGCCAAAGCCTCAAACGATGCCGAAGTTGTAGTCGGCGGACATTACGACAAGTCGGTGGGCTATTTTGTGGAACCTACCATTATCGTAGCCAAGAAACCGGACTATGAATCGATGCGCGAAGAGATCTTCGGACCGGTCATCACCATATTCGTCTATGACGATGACAAATACGAAGAGATGCTGCATGTTTGCGACGAAACTTCCCCGTATGCGCTTACCGGTTCCATCTTTGCACAAGACCGCTATGCCATCGAAACCGCCGAGCGGATACTGCGCCATGCTGCGGGCAATTTCTATATCAACGACAAGCCTACAGGCGCCGTGGTGGGATGCCAGCCCTTTGGCGGAGCCAGAGCATCCGGCACGAACGACAAGGCCGGCAGCACGCTTAACCTCGTGCGCTGGATCAGTTCTCGCTGTATCAAGGAAACCTATTCTCCTGCAACAGAATACGGCTATCCTTTCTTGGAAAAATAAATGTTTAAGCCGTACTGATCAACAACAAACAATATCAAGGGTGTTTACAACTCATTGTCACAACGGGTTATAACACCCTTTTTTCTCATCATGATCAAACAAATCAACTTTTCGGGCAGACTCCTCTCGCTGGAACAACCCTTGGTAATGGGTATCCTGAACGTCACCGCCGACTCTTTCTTCGACGGCGGCCGCTACTTGACTGACGATGCCCTGCTGCGCCGTGCCGACCAGATTTTAGACGAAGGCGCAGACATTCTCGACATCGGTGCTATGTCAACACGCCCCGGTGCCGAAGACATTCCGGAGTGCACTGAAATCGAACGCATAGCGCGAGCGGTGCGTCAAGTCAGAGAACACTTTCCCCAAGCAGTTATCTCGGTTGACACGTGGCGTTCTTCTGTAGCCGAAACTGCCTGCAAAAACGGGGCAGACATGATCAACGATGTGTCGGGCGGTACATTTGACAGCAAAATGATACAGACCGTCGGAAAACTGCAGATGCCCTACTGCCTTATGCACACACCCGCCAAACCTGACAAGATGCAGCAGCATACACAATACGAGGACATTCTGAAAGACATGCTCTGTTTTTTCGGCACACAACTGGAAAAACTCCAAAAAGCCGGTGTTCACGACATCATCATCGACCCTGGCTTCGGGTTCGGCAAGACATTAGAACAAAACTACTTTGTACTCCAGAATCTGGATGCTTTCAAATGCTTCGGCCTGCCGATATTGGTCGGCATTTCACGAAAATCGATGGTTTGCAAGTTGATTGGCTGCACACCCGAGCAAGCGCTGAACGGAACTGCCGTACTCAACACCATCGCCCTGATGAAAGGAACACATATTCTTCGTGTCCACGACGTACGCGAGGCCGTTGAAACGCGCAAAATCGTTGCGGCAACCATCACGGCACAGAACAACTAACGAAAAAAGGAAAAGGAAAGGGCTGGATTTCAGAATGGAATCCAGCCCTTTCTCTTGGGTTATACTTTGCTGCAAAGCAGCCAAAACTGTTATTCTTCGTCTTTGTGTTCCTCTTCGTACTTCTTGATGATCTCGCTCTGAACATCTGCTGAAACCTGCTGATATTCAGCAAATTTCATACTGTAAGAAGCACGTCCTGAAGTGATGGAGCTCAACGTGGTAGAGTACTTGTTCATCTCAGCCAACGGAATCTTGGCGTGGATAATCTGGAATGAACCCTCGTTGTCCATACCCATCATAATTCCGCGGCGTCCTTGAAGGTCAGTCATCACATCGCCCATACGGTCAGACGGGACAAAAATGTCAACATCATAAATCGGTTCCAGAATCTTAGGACCTGCATTTTTGAATGCCTCTTTGAAAGCATTACGGCCTGCCAGTTTGAATGCCAACTCGTTGGAATCTACGGGGTGCATTTTACCGTCATAAATATTGACCACAATGTCACGGGCGTATGAGCCGGTGAGCGGACCTTCCTCCATCTTCTCCATAATACCCTTGAGGATTGCGGGCATAAAACGTGCATCGATAGCGCCGCCCACAATACAGTTGTTGTAGATCAGTTTGCCGCCCCATGGCAAATCGTAAGTTTCCGTTGCACGAATCGGGTATTTGGTCTGGGTAGGCATACCGTCATAATAAGACTCAATAAGCATGTGAACCTCACCAAACTGGCCAGAACCGCCTGACTGTTTTTTGTGGCGGTACATAGCCTCTGCCGACTTCGTAATCGTTTCACGATAAGGAATCTTGGGAGCATAATATTCAACCTCGATCTTGTTCAGTTTCTCAATCATCCACTTCACGATATTGAGGTGTTGTTCGCCCTGGCCGGAAATAATCATCTGCTTCAGTTCTTTCGACTGTTCCATCAGGAATGTCGGGTCAGTCTTGCGGATCTCATTGAGCACCTGGCCGAGTTTTTCATCATCGGCACTGTTTTTGGCTTTCACTGCCGTGCGGAATTTAGGATCCGGATAGACGGTCGGTTCGATAATGTCATCGCCTTTAGCCGCAAGCGTCGTGTTGGTCGGGGTGGATTTCAGTTTGATGGTAGCGACGATATCGCCGGCAACAGCCTTTTCGACCTCCACTCTGTTTTTGCCGGCAAAGACAAGAAGTTGGGAGATTCTTTCCTTGGTGCTGGTATTGTTGTTCATCACATCGTCGGCTTTGCTGATTGTGCCGTCGCAAACTTTCATAAATGCGACTTCGCCGAGGTGTTGTTCAATCGTAGTCTTGAAAACAAAACCGACAAAAGGTTCAGCGGCGTTGCATGCGTGCGTATTGCCGTTGGTGGCTTTCATAACGCGTCCCTCATCGGGCGTAGGGCAGTTCTTGACCACAAGGTCGAGCAGGCGTTCAACGCCTTGGTCGGTTTTGGATGCCACACAGATTACCGGGAAAGTTCCGCGGTTAGCGATACCGAGTTTCAGACCTTTCACCATGTCTTCTTCTGACAGCGTTCCTTCCTCAAAGAACTTGTCCATAAGAGCCTCATCGTTTTCGGCGGCAGCTTCAATCAAGGCATTGTGCATCTCTTCAGCCTTGTCTTGCTGGTCTGCCGGAATGTCTTCAACCGTCATTTTGCCGCCGTTAGCCGGGAATTTGAGCATCTTCATTTGGAGGAGGTCAATCACGGCGTCGAATCCTATGCCGGCATTGACAGGGTATTGCAACGGCATCACGCTGCCGCCGAAATACTCCTTGAGTTGGTGCAAGGTTTCGTCAAAGTTGGCTTTCTCGTGGTCGAGTTGGTTAACGACGAACATCACGGGCACATCCATAGCCTTTGTACGGCGCCATTGGATTTCGGCACCCACATCCACACCGTTCTGGGCATTGATCACCATCAAAGCAGTATCAACCACACGCAAAGCGCCAATCGTTTCGCCAATGAAATCATCAAAGCCCGGACAATCAACCATATTGATCTTAGTGCCCTCAAATTCAGCATACATCACCGTGCTCTGTATCGACTGCTGTCTTTCCAGTTCCACGTCACGATAGTCTGATATCGTATTCTTGTCTTCCACCGTTCCTCTTCTGCTGATGACGCCGCCATGGAACGCCATTGCCTCAGCCAAGGTCGTCTTACCTACACTGTTGCCGCCTATGAGGGCAATATTTCTG
>CAVIPZ010000097.1:0-7202 GCA_963644715.1 bacterium
CCCTTTTAATTACTGTTTCTGGGCAAAAACTTAACGAAAAGAAAAGAACAAATTTGGGGAAACATTATGACCATTCAAGAAAAGTCATTATACGCATAGCGTCATTAAAAGCTAAAGTTTCACGTCTAAAAACCATTTTGTGCGGCAGCCGTGAAATTTACTTTGACACATAATTTTTCAGTCTGCATTTATTTTGTACTTTCGCCCTCCTTAAAGCAAAACAAAAAGCTCAAAGATGAACCAACGACCAAAACTCTTTCTCATAGATGCCATGGGGCTGATTTTCAGAGCCTATTATGCTATGATCAAAAGTCCGCGCATTACCTCCAAAGGGCTGAACACTTCAGCCATATTGGGTTTCACAAATATGTTCTATGAAATCCTCAAAAAGGAAAAGCCCACCCACATTGCCGTAGCATTCGACACCGGCGCGCCGACTTTCAGACATGCAGATTTTCAAGCATACAAAGCCAACCGCGAAGCCACCCCGGATGACATCATCAATTCAGTACCCTATATTAAACGCATTCTGCAAGCTTTTCGCGTCTCAATGCTGGCCATGGACGGCTACGAGGCGGACGACATTGTAGGAACACTTGCCAAACACGCTGAAATAGAGGGTTTTGATGTTTATATGATGACTTCAGACAAAGACTATGGACAACTGGTCTCCCCGAACATCAAAATGTACCGTCCTGGCAAGTTCGGACAGCCGGCGGAAATACTTGGTTCCAAAGAAATTTGCGAAAAATACAAAATCAAACAGCCCGAACAACTGATTGATTTTTTGGGCTTGTGCGGCGACTCGTCCGACAACATTCCGGGCGTGCCGACAATCGGGCCGGTACGTGCTCAGAAACTGCTGGCGCAATACGGCAGCATTGAGAACATGTACGCATGCGGCATCGACCACGACAACGAGAAAACACGCACGCTGCTGCTCGAACACAAAGAACAAGCGCTGCTGTCAAAACAACTGGCCACCATCATGATTGACGTGCCCATCACATACCGCTTTGAGGATATGGTCTGCCGTGAACCTGACCTGCCGGCACTAAAAGAGGTTTTCAAAGAACTGGAATTCCAGTCTCTTTCGCAACGCATTTTCAAAGACCTGCAAGTTCAGCAACCCGAGCGTGACCTGTTTACCGCAATGGACGAAACTGCTGGAGCCGCTCACCCCGAAGAAATGATTGACCTCCCGGCATCGCAACTGCACCGCATCGATACACCGGATGAATTTGAAACACATAAGCCAGAACAAGCAGAGCATCTCTTCTTCGACTGGATTATGCAAGAGGGGCGCATTGCGGGATTTGCATTCACTTGGGACGGCAACGACTGTTTCTACCACTTTGTAGAAAACGAACACCGCCATTACCAACCGCTGCTCCGGGATATTTTCTGCGGCATGCACACTGTCGTCACCTACGACAGCAAACCCACTTTCAAATACCTGAAAATATTCAAGATTGATTCCCTATCGCCTGTCATAGACTTGCAGATTGCCCACTACCTCATCCAGCCTGAAAGCCGGCACGACCTTTCCACCATCCTCCTCTCTTGTCTCGGTCTCTCGTTTAAATCTGCCCCCAGAAACATACTATCAGAAACCGCAGAACGAGCCATAAGCTTCGCACGCCTCTACCAACCGCTGATGCAAGAGCTGGAAAAGGATCAACTGAAAACGCTATTCCAACAAATTGAGATGCCCTTGGTGCCCGTGCTGGCAGAGATGGAACTCTGCGGCGTAAAAGTTGACGTGCCGACTCTTCAGAAAAACGCTGAAACTATGGATGCGGAACTGCACGAACTTGAGAACCGCATTTACGGCTATGCGGGTGTCACCTTCAACATCGCTTCGCCCAAACAACTTGGCGAGGTTCTGTTCGACAAAATGTGCATCATAAAAAATGCTAAACTTACCAAAAACAAACAATACCAGACCGGCGAAGAGGTTTTGCTGAAAATGGCACACAAGCACCCTATCGTTCCGCTCATTCTCGAATGGAGGAAACTGGCCAAACTGAAATCTACCTACATCGATGCGCTGCCCCATCTGATAAGCCCTAAAACCGGACGGATCCACACCACTTTCACGCAAACCGTAACCTCAACAGGACGGCTTAGTTCGATAAACCCTAACCTGCAAAACATCCCGATGCGGACAGAACGCGGGCGCGACATCCGTAAGGCATTTGTAGCCTCTGACGAGAACCATTGCCTTATGGCAGCCGACTATTCGCAGATTGAACTCCGCATTGTAGCACACGTTTGCGGCGATGAACGTATGATTGACGCTTTCCGCAACGGAGAGGACATTCACGCCACTATGGCTGCCCATATCTTCAATGTCAGCCCGGCAGACGTGACCCCCGATATGCGCAGAACCGCCAAGACGGTCAATTTCGGCATCCTCTACGGCATATCCGCCTTTGGGCTTGCCGACCGGCTCCAGATTCCGCAACTACAGGCTCGGCAACTGATTGAAGACTATAACCACAGTTTCCCTAAAATCCACGATTACATGGAAAACACGCTGGCTTTTGCTCGCCAGCATCTTTATGTGGAGACCCTGTTCGGAAGAAGACGGTACATCCGTGACATAAATGCCTCCAATGCCATTCTGCGAAAGGCGGCTGAACGCAACGCCATCAACGCACCGATCCAGGGCACTGCCGCCGACCTTATAAAAATTGCGATGGTACAGATACATAACGACATAAAAAACACGCACTTGCAGAGCAAAATGATTCTGCAAGTGCATGATGAGTTAGTGTTTGATGTCCTAAAAGAGGAACTTCCTCTTTTGAAAACGACCGTCCGCAAAAGGATGAGCGAAGCAATGCCTTTGTCCGTGCCTTTAGATGTAAACATCAGCGAGGGCAAAAACTGGTTCGAAGCCCATTAGACCTGTTCATTCTGCCTTGGCAATATTGACGATAACCTCAACGGCTTTCACCATCGACTCTACGGGCACATACTCGTATTTTCCGTGAAAGTTATGGCCTCCGGCAAAAATGTTAGGGCAAGGAAGCCCTCTGAATGAGAGATTTGCACCATCGGTGCCGCCGCGCACGGGTTGTATGGCCGGCTTGATGCCTGCTGCCTCCATTGCTTTTACGGCACGCTCTACCACATAAAACACCGGCTCTATCTGTTCACGCATATTGTAATACTGATCCTTGATTTCGCAAGTAAGGCATCCGGGGTATTTCTTGTTTAAGAAATCTGTTATCTGCTTCAACAATTCCTTCTTCTGCTCAAAGCGTTGCCTGTCGTGGTCGCGGATGATATAATTCAGCGTGCTGTTTTCCACGCAGCCCTCTGTGTGAACAAGCAGGAAAAAGCCCTCATAGCCTTGCGTGTATTGAGGTTTTTCAAATTCAGGAAGCAGGCGGTCAAACTCCATAGCAATCTGCTGGGAATTAATCATTTTGTTTTTGGCATAGCCTGGGTGAATGTTCCGTCCTTGTATTCTGATTACGGCAGAAGCGGCATTGAAATTCTCGTACTCCAACTCGCCGAGCGCTCCGCCATCCATCGTATAGGCAAAGTCGCAGCCAAACTTAGAAACATCAAAATACTTGACGCCCTGTCCAATCTCCTCATCAGGCGTAAACGCCACTTTTACGGGACCGTGTTTAATTTCAGGATGACGGGCCAAATAGTCCATAGCGCACACAATCTCTGCTATGCCGGCCTTGTCGTCGGCGCCAAGGAGCGTTTTCCCGTCCGTCGTCAGCAACGTCTGCCCTTTGTAGCCGGCCAATTCCGGAAAATCTTCAACAGACAGCACCGTATTGCTTTCGGCATCCAGCACGATGTCGTTGCCGTCATAATTCTCTATGATTCTCGGCACCGCTATGCCCGGCATATCCGGAGCCGTGTCAAAATGTGCGATAAAGCCAATCGTAGGCTTCGTGTCGGGCACATTGCCGGGAAGCAAAGCTGTTACATACCCGTATTTGTCCTTTTCAACCTGCTGCATCCCTATCGCTTTCAACTCTTCAACCATCACATCACCGAAGTCCAGCAGCGCTTGCGTGCTCGGATAGGTTTCTGACGACTCGTCTGAAGTTGTAGCGTAGGAAACATACTTGAAAAACCGTTTTAATATTTCTTCTTTCATATTTTGAAAAATTATAATGATTTATTCTGAATCAAACATCTGCCTTACACTCTATGCAGAAAAACGGGAACAAAAATAGCATAAAAACCAATGCCTTGTACAGAACCGATATTTTTGTAATTTTGCCCTCGCTTTGCGGTTAACCGCAAGGTCAAATACACGCCTCAAAACCATACTGCAAACATGAAATCTATACGCGCCAACAAATCTGCCCTGCTGCTTTTGCTCGTCATAGGCTGCGGGCTGTTGCTTTTCTTTTCTTTCAAAAAGAAAAACCAATCGGGCACCACGCAAATAACAGTGCCCGAAAAACTTGAAGTTCCCTCCCTAATCCAAACACGTCCCGAGCAGGTAATAGAACATACGGGCTACACAGTCAGTTACAATCCCGACTGGTGCATTCCAAACTGGGTGGCCTACGAACTTACCGATGCGGAGAGCGAGGGCACAGAAGAGCGCGCCAAGCATTTTGAGCCAGACCCGGACGTTAAAGGCTTCTGCCCCAGCACTAAAGATTATTCCAACTCTGGATACGACCGCGGGCACATGGCACCGGCAGGCGATATGAAATGGAGCGAGCAAGCCATGCGCGAGAGTTTCTATCTCTCCAACATCTGTCCACAGAACCACAACCTCAACAGCGGCGACTGGAAATCGTTGGAAGAGAAAGTGCGAAGCTGGTCTAAAGAATTTCAGAACGTGTATGTGACTTGCGGACCTGTCGTGTCTGCACACGCAGCCACCATCGGAGAACACAACATCACCGTGCCAGATGCTTTTTTCAAGGTCGTGCTGTGCCAAAACAACGGACAATGGCAGAGCATCGGTTTCTATTTTGACAACAAGGCCGGACACAAACCCTTGCGCACCTATTGCAAAACCGTTGACGAAATTGAGACCATCACCGGCATCGACTTCTTCCCTATGCTGGAAGACTCTATTGAGAACATCATCGAAACCGCCTGCAACCCGAATTTGTGGGGTTTATAGAGAACCTGCCTCGCCCAAATCTTTAATTGTCTGCACGATAGCAGCAGCGGCATGGGCATCGCCATACAGATGGTCTGTAAACAATGGCGGCCGTGACATAAAACGCTGCACAGCCGTGACAATCCGGTCGTTATCATGTCCAGTCAGGCAATTGCAGCCACAATCGGTCAACTCTGTCCACTCGGTTTCTTCGCGGAGGGTGACACAGCATTTTTTGAAAAAATATGCCTCTTTCTGCAAGCCGCCGCTGTCCGTGAGCACAAGCGTACAATGATCAAGCAAATAGAGCATCTCCAGATAACCGACTGGCGGCACAAAAATAATCGGTGACGAATCAACGGGCCAGCCTATTTGTTCCATACATTTCCGTGTCCGCGGGTGCAGCGGCATCACCGTCGGCAACAACTTGGCCGCCGCTTCAATGGCATGCAACAGTGCTTTCAGAATGGCAGCATCGTCGGTATTCTCGGCACGGTGCAAAGTACACAGCATAAACTTGTCGGGCAACGTCACATCGGGGCGCTTTGCAAATTTGCGAAAGTGAAAAACCGCATCCTTCATCACATCGCCCACAATGGCAATCTTATCTGCTGCAATGCCTTCGCGCAGAAGATTGTCAGCCGCCTTTTCGGTTGGAGCGAACAACAAATCGCTGACCTTGTCTGTCTGCACCCTGTTGAACTCCTCGCGCATAGCAAGGTTGCCCGAGCGGAGACCTGCCTCCACGTGGCAGACTTTCAGATGCTTGCGATAGGCAGTACGCGCACCAGCCCATGTCGAATCCGTGTCGCCATATACCAACATCACATCGGGGTGAACCTCGTCAATAATCTGCCCGATTTTATCTCCCATAGCATCCACCATCGCTTCGTGAGGCATACCATGGATGCCCAGATTGAAATCCGGGGCACGTAACCCCATCTCTTCAAAAAAAAGCTGCGACATATTGCGGTCAAAATGCTGCCCTGTATGCACCAGAATTTCCTGCACACCATCACAAAGCGCGATTTCGCGACTCACCATTGCTGCTTTCACAAACTGAGGTCTTGCCCCTATGACACTGAGGATTTTCATATCTGTTTCTGAAAAAATGCAAAAATAATCTATTTTCAATCACAACCATTATCATTTTCTCCTTATCTTCGCCCCGTCAAATGCATCTAAGTCTGTTCGACGGGCTTCGCAGATGCCGATGCCTTGGCAAGACAACTGATTATGACAAAAGCCCGTAAAAAAACAAACATTATGAAACCATATCCGTTTTTTTCATTGCTGTACGTAGGTCTTGTATGCCTGACCGCAACATTTATGACCTCATGCAACAGAGAACAGGCCTGCGAATGCGTGCCCACAGGACCTGACTTCACCACAAAAGTATTCGTCAATCTTAACGGGGAAACCTTACAGGCTGAGGCAGGTGTCTTTAAAGGCATTCAAGACGGGTTTCAACGGGAAACTGCCGACATATACAGCGAGCAATTGCTGCAATATGTAAACAAATTCTGCTCCAGCCAAGGCATTCTCTTTGAAAACCAATTGTTTTCCATCGCGCTGTACTGCGATTCGCTCGTTACGCAAATGCAGACCATCAGCGCAAAGAATGTGAAAGGCATCAGCATTTACGATGTGTCCGGAAGAAAGACTATGCACCACTTGTATGTTCGAGACGGAAACGGCAAATTCCACGAGGTCGAAAACGTAAGAATTCGTGTGCCGGGCATCACCAGCAACCATCTGCACTATTATCTTAAGCAATACGTTTTCGAGAATCCGCAGAACAAGTCATGGATTTCCATTGACGGCGACCTTTCTAAGGAAATCTACAATAACAGCAAAAAATACTTAACACCATTTCGACCGGA
Source organism: bacterium (assembly GCA_963644715.1). Taxonomy (GTDB): domain Bacteria; phylum Bacteroidota; class Bacteroidia; order Bacteroidales; family WCHB1-69; genus F23-D06. The sequence continues at coordinate 6,985 of CAVIPZ010000097.1, forward strand.
ACGCAGGAGCGGCGCCAAGGAGCAGGTTCACGACAAAGATGAATGTAACAGTTATGACAACTGCAGACATAACCGAAAGCACTGACGGACAGCAAGCGTTCGCCAACATCAGATTAGACGTATTGACGTTCAGAGAGAAAACGGTGGAGGACATCCTGAAGGAATTGCAATATTTTTAAAACCCTAACACACAATTATTTGTATTATTTTTCAAAAAA
>CAVIPZ010000098.1:0-7117 GCA_963644715.1 bacterium
AGACTTTTCAAATAGCATGTTGTATTGCTCTTCAGTTAGATTATGTTTTTCAATAATCTCTTTATCTTCAGTTCCTGCAATATAAATTCCCCAAACTTTCAGTTCTGCACAAACAAAATCATTTTGTTTTACACACCATTTTCCGTTTTCATATCCAAACAAATATTCAAAAACAGATTCAGATATTTCTTCTGAAGAAAAAGTTTGTGATTCTCCCAATAAGTTTTCGTGTGAGAATTCAATTAGAATCCCATCTTTGACCCAAAAACTAACGCTTGGAGGTGTGATTGAAGCCTCGCCGTTTCTGCATTTTTCTCTTGCTTCTCTCCTTGCTTCTCTTTTAGAGTTGCATATCCCATTAATAGAAGGGTTATGTTTGCATTCCCAATACCAACTATAAGTTGTTTGTTGTTGATGAATTATATATTTAGCCATAATTGTGTTTTGAACATAATTGTCGCTCCAAAAGTACAAAAAATATACAACTGTCTCACAACACACGAAACCGATTTTAGACTTAAGACCTAAGAGGCGTTACGCTATTGTACCATCTTTCATCTTAAGTCATAGGTCAGTCCGAGGCTTGTGTGCCAGACGAAAAAATCCTGAAGTCTTATTGTCCAGTTCTGTTACCGGTTGACAAAAAACGTAAAATGGCTGCCCCTTGAAAATGAAAAGGAGAAAACCCTTTCTGAAGTTTTCTCCTTTGCGGACCGGACGAGACTCGAACTCGCGACCCCATGCGTGACAGGCATGTATTCTAACCAAACTGAACTACCGATCCGTTCGTCGTTTGAACGCTGCAAAAGTATGCTTTTTTTTGTTTGTTCAGCATGTTCTTTAAAATTTTTTTCTTGTTTTTATATTGCTGAATGTAAATGATTTATGTAATCACGCTGTGTTTTTAGAATCTCCATACCATTCCAAAGTAGTATAAAAATGGGAGTTGATATATCATTTCGTTCGTAGTTCTGTTTACATAGAAGATGTTTTTGTAGTTGTAAACATTAGAGAACGAGATGCTCAGTTCGATGGTTTGACGTTCGCCCAGAAAGAACTTTTTCTTGGCGCTGAGGTCAAGGCGGTGGTAGTTGGGCAGCCGTGCCTGGTTGTAGTCAGACAGCAGGAAAGTGATATCCTCGTTGGTTGAGATGTAGTCGTCGTTGATGCCCGTAGGGGTGTAGTCGGGGTAATAGGCTCTGGTTTGCGTAAACGGGAAGCCTGTGCCGAAGTTCCATCGGGCATCCACCTGCCAAGATTTGCGTTTGCCGAATGCGTATGATACCAGCAGGTTGATGTTGTGTCTTCTGTCGAAGTGCGGGTTGTATTCAATGATGCCGTCGGTTCTCTTGACCCATCCCAAAGAATAGACAAACCAGACGTAAAAGCCGTTGTTGTCATATTTTACCGAGATATCTCCGCCGTAGGCACGCCCTTTTTCCCAGATAAACTCGTTGTCGTCGTCCATCATTTTGTATCGGTTGGCGGTGATGAGTTGCGAGAAGTTCTTGTAGTATCCCTCGATGTTCATAGTGATGTGTTGGGTTGGGTCGTACTCAAGTCCGAGCACAATATGCTGCGATTTCTGCAAGCGTCCTTTCATCGTGTCGCCTGTGCCGAGCATGGTGTTGGCCAAAAGGTTGTTGTCAACGGGCGATGACATGAATCCGTTGAACAGGCTGACCACATCCTGGTCGGAGGTTACAGAAATCAGGTTCTGCGAGTAAAGGCCGGCGGCCAGTTTGAGACGCAGGTTCCGCTTGATGTTGTATTTCATAGCGAGGCGAGGTTCTGGCGAGGCTTCCCCCACCGAGTAGTAGTACTGCAGCCTGAAGCCGGGCTCGATGATGAGTTTGTTGCGGAGGTTGTATTTGTATTTGGCAAATACCGAGAAGTCGGTGGTGTGGTCTTCGATGGAAGCCTGGCTGAGAAGGGTGGGATAGGTGTACTCCGTGTTGAAGCCGACGGTTTCAACGCCTACGTTGAGGACGCTGCTGCCTAAATAATAATTGAAAGTGAGGTTGAAGGTAAACCCGTCCATAGTGCTGCTCTGGCTGGCTGACGATGCCTGGGCATCGGTAAGGTCGCATCCATACTTGGAGTAAGCAAAGGAGCCGTCGATGGTTACGGGCACGCCCCCGGGCACAATCTGGAAGTTGGACCCCACGCCCCAGTTGTTCCAGGCGTATGTGGCAATCGAGCTGTAGTTCACTTTGTCGTCAAAGCGGAATCCGAACAGGTTGAGTTTTGATCCGTTCAGGGTCGATAAGGTTACTTTTCCGTAGAGGTCAAGGAAATTGTACGGCAGACCGTCGCCATCCACGTAAGGGTAGAAGATGCGCGAGGCCTGTTTCAGGAACGAGCCTTTCCCGGAAAGGACAAAACTCAAGGCTGTCTTGCGGTCGTCTTTGAGTTTGACAAGCGGGCCTTCAAGCATGATTTGCGATTCGATGTTGCTCAGGTCTATTTTGCCTGCAAGCCGTTTTTTGTTTCCGTCGCGGGTTTTGATGTCCATGACGGACGAAATTCTGCCGCCAAATTCTGCGCCAAAGCCACCCGTGTAGATGTCGGCGCTGCTCATGATGTCCATGTCGAACACGGAAAATATGCCGATGGAATGGAAAGGGTTGTAGATGATGACACCGTCAAGCAGCAGCATATTTTGCGCCGGTGTTCCGCCCCTCACGTAGAGTTGTCCGCCCTGATCGCCAGTGGAGACGATGCCGGGCAGCACTTGGAGATACTGCGCAAAGTCGGGCTGTCCGCCAATGGCGGGCATTTTGCTCATGTCTTTAGGGGTGATGCTCACTACCGAGGTGCGGGTTTCCTGCTCCTTGCGTTGCCCCTCACCCTGTATCTGCACGCTTTCCAGCATAGTGGAACTCGGCGACAACGAGTAGCGTTTGGTGAAGAGAAGTTCTTTGGTTACAATGAGTGAGTCAAACAGGTCGGCAAATCCGGGCGAGGTGATCTTGACCGCATATCTTCCGGCGGGTATCTTGTTGATGGCGAATGCACCGCTGCCGTCTGAAAGTGTGCCCATTGAGGTGCCGACTAACTGTATTGTGCAGTACGGCAGCACCTCGCCGTTGGAGTCGTCGTAGGTGAAACCTTTCAGTATGGCGTGCTGTGCATTGAGTGCCGGAATGATTATGCAGAGTGCGGAGAACAGTAAAAATATCCTTTTCATTTATAAGGTTCGCTTCTTTTAGGTTATGAGGCTGCAAACATACAATAATTTTGAATTTTAGTTTCCTTAAAGTGCTTGCCAGCCGATATCTCTGCGGCAGAAGAGTCCCGGACTGTCTATGGCATCCACGCCGGTGTAAGCGTCAGCGCGTGCTTCCGGCATGTTTTTGCCGCGTCCAACTACAAACAATACGCGTCCGCCGTCAGACAGCCATTGGTTTCCTTGGCAGACCGTTCCCATGTGGAAAATACGTTGCTTGATGTGTTCCAGATTGTTGATGGGCAGTCCTTTGCTGTATTTTCCGGGATATCCTTTTGCGGCCAGAACGACCCCTAAGAATACGTCATCATAAAACTCAGGAACAGATTCTTTGTGGGATAGCAAATCCACGATGTGCTGGATGAGGTCGCTCTTCATTTTAGGCAAAACGACTTCTGTCTCAGGGTCTCCGAAGCGGGCGTTGAACTCGATGACTTTGGGCCCGTTTTCAGTGAGAATCAGTCCGCCGTAAAGCACGCCGCAGAAAGGGCAGTTCTCGGCCACCATAGCGCTGGCGGCGGCTTTCATAATATGTTCCACGGCCCAATCGACTTGCGTTTTAGGAATTACCGGCACGGGGGCGTAGGCGCCCATGCCTCCGGTGTTGGGACCTTTGTCGCCGTCATAAGCACGCTTGTGGTCCTGGGCTATCGTAAGCGGCAACACTTGCTCGCCATTGACCAGTGCCAGCAGCGAAAACTCGGGACCTTGCAGGTATTCTTCCATAATGACCCGCCCTTGTCCGAAGCGGTTGTCTTGCAGCATGTCCTTGAGTGCTGCATCGGCTTCTTCGACAGTCATGGCGACCACGACGCCCTTGCCGGCGGCCAGTCCGTCGTATTTGACCACTACCGGGGTGCCTGTGCGGTTGAGGTACTCCTTGGCTTCGCTGTAGGAGTCAAAAGTTTGGTGCGCGGCAGTCGGGATGCCGTACTTGTTCATCAGTTCTTTGGCGAACTGCTTGCTGCCTTCAATGCGGGCGGCGTTGCGCGTGGGGGCAAAAATCGGCAGATGAGCCTCTTGAAAACGGTCGGCAATGCCGTTCATAAGCACAGCCTCCGGTCCTACAATAGTCAGGTCAATATGTTCTTCGAGGGCAAAGTTGAACAGCCCGTCAATGTCGTTTTCGTCTATCAGCGCCCTTTTGACAGGAATGTTTGTTTCGGCTGACAGCGTTTCCATGCCATCGTTGCCGGGGGCGATGAATATTTGAGTTGTAAGGGGCGACTGTGCTGCTTTCCAGACTATGGCGTGTTCGCGGCCGCCACGTCCGACAATAAGAATTTTCATTGTTCTTTCTTTGTTATTAAATATCCGTTGTATCGGTTCATGACCTCGTTGGTATAGTTTATGGTATGCTTGCCGGGATAATACCCGCATTTGACCACGGGGTCGCTGTAGTATTCTTTGTGAGATTTTAGGGCGAGGTATTCTGCCACCTCTTCCCATTGCGTGGCATTGCCGCCGTATTTGCGGCAAAGGGCTTGCGCGTCCAGGATGTGTCCGGGACCGGCATTGTAGGAGGCCGCCACAAAGTGGTAGATGTCAGCGGTGTCGGTTTTGTTGGCGAAAATGTTGTAAAGATGAGAAATGTAGCGTGCGCCTGCCCACAACTGCTCTTCTACCGACGAACTGTCGGTGATGCCATAACGTTCGCATGTGGCCGGCATCATCTGCATAATGCCGAAACTGCCGCCCATACCTAAGACGTCAGACGAAAAATGCGACTCCTGGAAAATGATGGAGGACATAAAACGCCAGTCGATATGATAACGGGCACAGGCGGCTTTCATACATTTGTCATACGAGGAGATGTTCTCTCTGCGGCTGCCAAATGACCGTTTTATGACGTAGGAATGGGCCGAAAGGTACTTTTCGCACAATTTCTGGTACTGTTTTGTCTTTTTGAAATTGACCAACCATTGGTTTATCTTTTCGTTCAATTCAGGATGGAAAGGATTGAGCCCCCATGTTCTGGGAAAGTTTTCGCCGATGCGGGGACCTATATGCAGCCCGGTGTAGAAAGGCATCATCGTGATGGCTACGTTGAAGTTGCATACGACATAGTCCACCAAGGTGTCTTCCAGCATTGCAAAAAGGTCTTCAACGGTGAGGTCTTTATCGTGAACAAGCGTCCATTCCCCGGAATGGCCTAAAATGGAGAAATCAATCTTGCGCGCATATTTGGCCGGGGCGTGTACGATATGCACGCTGTTGCTGTCAATTGCCATTTTCTTGCGGGTAATCAACACGGGATATGTGTATGAATGTGGCACAGACTCGGCAAGATAGAGTGGCACATAAAGTTCTTTGTTGAAGTCGAAACCTACAATGTCATAGTCGTTTGAGAATGACTTAAGCAAGGCCTGATCGGGGTCAACTTCGATGGAGATAGATACCGGACGGTGCAGGTCCTTGCCAAGTTGCCGGATCAGGTCGTACTGGAAACCTATGACAGAGCCTTGATAGACAAAATAATCGGCGGCATGATAGTAGATGAGAGCCTTGATGGTGTCTCCATGTTCTTGCTTCGGAGTCTCTTTCCGTTCTATTTTTTCAATGATCGAAATCGGGGTTATCCGCTTGTGCAAAAGCAGAAGAACGACCAGTACAGTTACTGCGGCGGCAAGGAATATGTAACTTACGTGTTTTCTTTTCAAAACTCAGTTTTTGGCATCGAGTCGTCAGAAACAGCATGTCAATAGGGCAATACGGTTGACTGACGGGGCAATGCGCAGCTGTGGAACTTACTGGAGATCCCTTCGCGAAAGATAGACTGTCTTCTTGGAGGGGTTGCTGTAGTCTTTTTTCTCGTTGACGTAGTTGTCTTCCGTTATGCTGATTTCCACGGTGTCGCAATATACGCTCACGGGGGTGCCGTTGTCCTTGACGGTGTCAGAAAGCAGCACGACGCGCAGCAGGACAGGATTCTGGATCGCCGAGAATGTGAAAATGCCCGACTGGTTTGTCAAGCCGTTGATATGGGCCAAGGTAGTGTCGCAATAATATTGGGAACCACGTGCCGTGTCATAGTACTGGTATTTGCTTGAATCCACATAGACATGGATGCCAGCGGCCGCTGAAGAATCTTCTGGATATAGGCAGGTCACTTCAAAAGCCAAAGGATAGTCGCGATGCGCACATTGTATAAAACAGAAGAAACCTATCACGCAAAAGAGGACAGGGATAAGGAAATGCAGCTTTTTCATATTCGTTCATTCTAAAAAATCGGTTGCAAAGATACACATATTTTGATAAGGAGCAACTTGAATGAAAATCAGGTTCGTTTTTTCTGAATGCCGCACGATAATAAATTTAGAGTATGATCTTAATTTTGGGGAGCATTATAATTTTGCTGCCTCATCCAAGTATGTTTGAGATTTGTATTTTTCTACAATGCCATATTTGAAAGTTTTCTCCTTCTCATTCACGATGAATTTGTCATATTGATTTGTTTTCGCGAAAGACAGAACATTGCCATTTCCGTCGATTTCCTATACATCTTCTCCGTTCGGGTCAACCAGCTTTACCGGGTTGTTGGCGCAGTAGGTGTAAGGCAGGGTTGCCGTCTATGCTGACCACCTTGTCCTGCGCGCCGTCACGCACGATGGAGGACACCCATTCCGCAAAGCGGGCTCGGAACGGTCTGGGGTCAAGGTTCTGGAAGAAGCACCGCAGCGTGTCGTCTGTCGGCAGGCCGTTGGACAGGTCGATGTACTTGCCGAAAAACTCGCGCCTGTACCTGGCGAAGTTGGCGATTTGAGATGATGTTGGCCCTCTCCGAGGACCTATGAGTGCGCGGGCGCATCCTTGCCGACGGTTCCGCTCCCTTACGGTCGCTGCACCGCCGGTTATGGAGCGGACAGCCTGCGGCAGCCCGCTTTCGCC
>CAVIPZ010000099.1:0-6958 GCA_963644715.1 bacterium
CGTTTATGGTTCTTACGGTCACCAACAACACGGTGGGCGGCCAGCCGGTCAGTATGCAAAACATCCGCGAGACCTGCGAACTCTGCCACAAATACGGCGTGCCCGTCAACATTGACTCCGCCCGTTTCATCGAGAACTCCTATTTCATCAAGACCCGCGAGAAAGGATACGAGAACAAGACGCTGGCCGAAATCGCCAAAGAGATGTTCAGTTATGCCGATGGTATGACGATGTCAGCCAAGAAAGACGGTCTGGTGAATATGGGCGGCTTTATCGCTACCAGAAAGCAAGAATGGTACGAAGGCGCCAAGATGTTCTGCATCCCGTTTGAGGGCTTCCTGACCTACGGCGGCATGAATGGTCGTGATATGGACGCTTTGGCTGTGGGTTTGCGCGAGAACCTGGAGTTCACGATGGTGGAGACCCGCGTGAAACAGGTAGAGTATTTGGCCGGCAAACTCGACGAGTACGGCATCCCTTACCAGCGCCCCGCCGGCGGCCACGCCATCTTTGTGGATGCTGACAAAGTTCTGACCCACGTTCCCAAAGAGGAATTCCCCGCTCAGACCCTTACTTGCGAACTTTATCTCGAGTCGGGTATCCGCGCCTGCGAAATCGGCTATGTGCTGGCTGACAGAGACCCGGTGACCCGCGAGAACCGTTTTGGCGGCCTTGATTTCGTACGTCTTTGCATCCCGAGACGCGTTTATACGAACAACCATATGGATGTGATTGCCGCATCGCTCAAGAATGTGTTTGACCGCCGCGAAAGCATCAAACGCGGTCTTGAAATCACTTGGGAAGCAGAACTGATGCGCCATTTCACTTGCCAGTTCAAACGTCTTAAATAAGAAGAATGCTCATTGTAGGGGATGTTCTCGTCTCGGACGAACTTGTTGACAAGTGCTTCTGTTGCGACTTGTCGAAGTGCCGGGGAACGTGCTGTGTGGAGGGCGACGCAGGAGCGCCGCTGGCCCCCGAAGAACCGGCAGACCTCGACGAGAACTACCCGATATTCAGAAAATACATGACCCGCGAAGGTGTTGCCGTGATTGAACAGGACGGCGACACCTTTGTGTTTGACAATGGGGAATTTGCGACCCCGCTGATGCCGCACAACGCCGCCTGCGCGTTTTCGTACTTTGAAGACGGCATCTGCAAATGCGCAATAGAGACGGCTTTCCTGAAAGGCGAAATCCCGTTCCGCAAACCGGTTTCGTGCTTCCTTTATCCTGTCAGGGAAAGCAAGGTAGGCAAATACATTGCGCTGAACTACCACCATTGGGACATCTGCGCCTCCGCTTGCCGGAAAGGAAAAGAACTGTCGCTGCCTATTTACCGTTATCTCAAGTTGCCGCTTGAATTAAGATTCGGCAAGGAGTGGTATCGGCAGCTTTGCGAAGCCGTCAGCCAAAGAACCTGAATTTGACAATAAAATGAAAAGAATAAATATACTGCTGCTGCTTATGCTGCTGCCGAGTTTGACCTTATTCTCACAGAAAGAGTATGAGCTGATAGCACACCGCAAAGTGGTCGAAAACGGCTACAATTTCTGGCTTTCCGTGCCCGAAACTTACGAGGAGACTAAAGATAAGACGCCCGTGGTGCTTTTTCTTCACGGCAACAGTTTGTGCGGCAACGACTTGAACAGAGTCCGCAAATACGGTTGTCTGGATGCGCTTTCGATGGGAAGAACCATCAACGCGCTGATTGTGGCTCCGCAGAACCCCGGTGGTCCTTGGAAACCGCTCAAGATCAACAATGTGCTTGACTGGGTGCAGGCTCATTATGACATGGACACTAACCGCATTTACGTCATCGGCATGAGTCTTGGCGGGTATGGCACGTTTGAGTATGTGGCAACCTATCCCGAGCGCGTGGCGGCAGCTATGGCGCTGTGCGGCGGCAGTAACCTCAAAAACCATTGCGGCCTCAATCAGGTGCCGCTCTGGATTATTCACGGCACCGCCGACCGCGCCGTGTCGGTGTCATGCTCGCAACGCATCGTGAACGATATGAAAAGTTGCGGCGAAACCGACTTGCTGCGCTTCGACAAACTGAAAGGCGTCAATCATGGTCAATTGGCCAAGATGTTCTATTTGCCGCAGACTTACGAATGGCTCTTCAGCCACTCTAAGGCGGATACGCCACGAACGGTGAACAAAGACATTCCCATTTCGGTGGCGACGCTGAATACGGCATATCAGAATATCGACCGCAAGGCCAATACTATTATTGTAATGGAACCCAATAAGCTCATTGTCACCGATACTTCCAGCAAGAGCAGTTCCGCCGATACCCTTGCCCCTGCCCAAACAAGCAACACGGTCGCAACGTCAAGCAAGAGCACGGAAACAACATCTGCGCCGCAGTACTACAGGGTAAAGCAAGGCGATACGCTGTCGGCCATCGCACGCCGTTACCACACGACGGTGTCAAAGTTGTGCCAACTGAACAAAATAAAGGAGACAAGCATCCTCTCTATCGGGCAGAGAGTACGGGTGAGATAGGGGACAAGCCGCTTACCGCAGCAGGGTGACGCTCCCTCTGAGTTGCCGCATGCCGCCCTGCACATCCATATAGTCGATGATGTAAACATAAACCCCAGCGGGAGCATGGGTGCCGTCCATATTGTTGCCGTCCCAGCCCGAAGCGGGGTCGTTAGTACGGAAAACCGTCTTGCCAAACCGCGAAATGATGGTAAATGCATAGTGTTCGCTGGAAACGAACGAGTTGACGGGCCTGAATACTTCGTTAAGCCCGTCATAGTTGGGCGTGAAAGCGTTGGGCATGACAATGGTGGAGGCTTGCTGCAAGGTGACATAGTTGGAAGCGCTGCTCTCTTCAAAGCCGAAACTGTCCGTGATTTCTTTGGCAACGATGCAATAGGTGAACTTGGATCCGTTTTCAGACATCTCGGCCACGTTGTCGGTATAGGCGTTGCGTGGCAGTGGAGGTAGGTCTCCCGTCAACTGCATGAAACTGTTGTCGTATTCGGTCCTGAGCAGCACTTCGTAATGGCTCACGTCGCCGTCCCAACCCTCATAGCCTTGCCATTCGAGGTTGCATTGGTGCGCTGCATCCGTTGTGCCCGAGAGCAGAATGTTGTGCGAAATGTTGGAAATTCCCGAGGCAGTGCCGCAGTCGTTGCTGATGACGCAGGTGCGGTAGTAGTAAATCCTTGAGGAGAAATCGGCGGTAGAGTCCTTGAACTCGTACTCGGCGACGTTGTTATAAGGCTGTTCGGCAAGGGGCGTGAAGTTGACACCGTCGTCGCTTCGTTGCAGCACCAGTTTCTCAAACGGGTACTCATTGCCGGTGGTATGGACTTTGACGGTGATGTAGGCATTGTCGGTGACGGATACGGAACGTATGTATGTCTCGTCGGGGGTGTCTTCATCCTCGATGCTGAAGTTTACGCGGTTGCTGCTTGCTGTGATGCTGCTGTCTTGGTTTACGGTGCGGACAAAAGCGCGGTATCTGGTGCCGGTTTCAAGGTTCTCAAGTGTGAATTCCGGTGTTGTTGAAGTGCCGGCAAGCCGGTAGGTGACGCCGCCGTCCGTGCTGAGGAAAATGCGGTACTCCAAAAGACCGCCCGACAGGTTGGCATAGTGTCCCCAATGCAGCTGCGCACTCTTGCGGCAGGCATCTGTGGCAGGCGTGGCCAGCACTATGTTCGACTGCGGCTCTTCGGTCATGTTTGAGCAGTTGTTGCACGAGTCGAGGACGGCAATCTTGTAGCCGCGCTGCTCTGCGGAGGGGTTCAGCCCACGGTCGGTCCACTGCGTGGCGTTGAAGACAGTGTCCAGATATTCGCCGCCGCCGATACCGTCGTCCTGATAGACGATATAGGCCCACATGTAGGGTTCGGTGGTGTGGAATCCTAACAACACCGTGTTCTCCTCGGTTACAGAAACGCTGTCGAGTGCCGGCACCAGAGGCTTGATGTTGTCGTAGAGTTTGATGCTTTTGATTTTCGAGGTGAAGTAGCAGGCATTGCTTCCTGACGTGCTGATGTGGTTAGTGATGCCGATTTGGTAGGAGATGTTGCGGTTGCAAACGTCTGAAGTGTCCAAAAACGAGGGCGCGGTGTTAGAGAAAGGGATGGAGGCCACGGGCGACCGGTAGTCGAAGTCCTCCTCAAACTCCCGTTTTTTATAGACGCAATAGCAGGAGTCCCATGACGCGCTCATAGTGCCGCCGGTGAGTGCGGGCCAGGTGAGGAGCGCGCCGCTGCTGTCGCGGCCGTCAATGGTGCGCGGGGTGACGGTTAGATTCAGGGTGGTCAGTGTGTTCGACCGTACACTGTCGGTGCCGCTGCTGTTTTTGGCGATGATGTGGCATGAGTAGGTCTCTTCCGTGGAGGTGAGTGCGATGCGCGTGTTTCCGACAATCACGGCTGCCGACTGGTTAAGCGTGGCGGCTTTTGTGCCGTTGACGTAGATGTCGTAGATGTCGGAGCCAACGTTGCCCGGATTGTTCCAGGTCCACGAGATCTCCAACTGCGTGTTGTTTGACACAGGCTTAACGCACTGCAAAACAGGAGGTTCTACGGCAAGAACCGTCATCAGGGAAAGCAGCAGTCCGAGAAAGGCGAGTGTTCTCTTCATAGGGATTTCAGGTTGTCGGTTTTTCCAACGACAATCCTTGTGAAATTATTGCATTCGAAATACTTTTGGGCCAAAGTCTGCAGTTGTTCTGCTGTGATGCTCCGTATCAGGCGGATGGTTTCGGTGAATTCGCGTTCATCGGTGCCGTGATGATGCCAAAATGTATATTTTTTGGTGTACGAAACGGAATTCTCGACACTGCGGAGCATCTCCCCCAAAAGATAGTTGCGGGCAGATTCCAGTTCTTCGTTGCCTACGGGCATCTGCCGCAGGCGTTCAGTCTCTTCTATGCAAGCGTCGAGGGCATCTTGGGTGTGTGCGGCATTGACGTCGCTGTTGATGATGAACAGCGACTGGCTGCCGAAATAAACGGAGCCTGATGACACGCCGTAGGTGTAGCCGTTGCGTTCTCTGAGGTTCTGCATCAGCCGTGACCCGAAATAGCCGCCCAGCACGGTGGAGAGTATGGAGAACCCCTGCCGGTCGGGGTGCATATAGCCGATGCACGGCATGCAGAGCGTGATGGACGACTGCACGCTTCCTGACATCTCTTCGGCAATGACAGACGAGCGGTCGGCAGGCATCGGTATCAGCGGCAACGACAATGCCGCTTGCCCGTGCCGCACTTGGGCAAAGAGGTCGCAGATGCACGCTTCGGTGCCGCCGCTTAAGTTGCCGGTGACGAAGAGGCTCAGGTTCTCGGAACAGAAAGTGCTGCGGTGAAAAGCTGCAATCTCTTCTATGGTGACCGACTGAAGGTTCTCGCGCGTGGAGAATTGCCCTGCCGTATGACCGTCGCCGAACATGGTGTGGAGCATAAGCTGGGTGTTGCGCACGTCACTTTTTTGCGAGTTGTATTCGAGGTCTTTGATCTTGAGTTGCTTGTACCGTTCGATGTTCTCCTCCCGGTAGTGCGGCGAGGTCATGCAGCGGCATACCGCCGGCAGCACGGTTGTCACGTTGCGCTTGGGCACCGTGAGGAGCATCGTGGTTCTGTCGAGCGTCTCCGACACGGTGAGGTAGGCCCCGTAGAAGTCCATAAACGCCGACATCTCTTCGGAGGTGCGGTCGGGCGAACTCTCTTTCAGGAGTGCGTAGGCGAAAAGGGCGGTGTGCTTGGTCTGCTCATAGAGGACGCCGGTGCGTATGGTGACTATAATGTGGATGAGATCCAGTTGGTCGTTGTCGAAAAGGAATGTCGGTATGCCGTTTGGCAGCGTCCGTTGCCGTGGTGCGGCGAGCCGGAGGTCAGTGACGGGGTGGAGTGGGGGTGGGGTGGTTCTGTCTAAGTTTTGCATGCTGTTATCGGATGAGTAGTATTTGACCATGTTCGGTGCCCGACTTGCCCTCGGCGGTGCGGTATTTCACGGTATAGACATATACGGATTGCGGTAGCGGGTCACCGTTGTCGAGGCGTTTGCCGTCCCACCCTTGATCGATATGTTTGGAGGAGAAGACATTTTCGCCGTTGCGGGTGTAAACATCGAGTTCAAAAAAAGTGCAGGGCTCGTTGCATTGCAGCAAGAAAAGGTCGTTGATGCCGTCGTTGTTAGGGGTGAAGGCGTTGGGGGCGAGGAACAGCCGTGCCGGTTCTGCTGCAGGAGTCGGTGCCGGTTCTATGGCATCGGCATCGGTCTCTTGGATGCCTGTGTCGACAGCGTCAGGCTCTATTGTGGCGAGCCGCAGTGTCGGCAGCGGGCTTACAGACGGGACGGGCTGTCCGGCGATAGGCGACAGCGGTTTGAGGGAGATGCGTTCTGTGCTGTTGTCTGGGGCGTGAAAAGGAACAGTTTTGTCAGGGCGGTTGATTTTTCTGTTAAAATATGCCGGTGCGGTTGCTGCCGTAGCATCCGGTGCGGCTATGGTGTTGCTTGTGGCAGATGCGGTGGCTTCCGGGCTCGACAGGGGAAGGGCAACTGATGTCGCGGCGCAGTCGTGGGCAGCCGATGTTGTGGGCGTGGCTTGTGTGGCTGGCTGGGCGGTGTCGGCTACGGCAGTTGCGGCGCGCTCGTGACGCGGCAGGGCAAGGCACAAGGCTACGGCAACGGCGGCTATGGTGATGCCGGCCGCGCCGATGGGCAAAAACTTGCGCAGTTTGCGTATGCGCCGGTTGCGTATCAGGACCGGGTCGCAGTCAAGGCGCGCCCATTGCGCCTCATCAACGGGCGGACGGTATGTCTCAAAATGTTCTTTCAAAGTCTTCTTGCTCATATATCGTATTCTTCGTGATTCAAATAGCGTCTTATTTTCTGTTGCAGGATGTTGCGGGCCCTGAATACCAGAGTCCGCGCGTTTGTGGGGGTTTCGCCCATTTTCGCCACAATGTCGTCATAGTCCATGCCGTCGAT
>CAVIPZ010000100.1:0-6809 GCA_963644715.1 bacterium
CTGCCACCACGTCTCCAAACATGTCGCGGATGTCCTCTAAAGTATAGTCGGTGTCTTCCACCACATCGTGGAGCAAGGCGCAGATTACGGAGGTGACGCCGAGGTTCATTTCCTGGCAGCATATCAGCGCCACGGCGATAGGGTGGTAAATGTAAGGTTCTCCGCTTTTGCGCCGCACGCCGTAGTGGGCGTTGGTGGCCAGCACAAAGGCTTTCCGCATCATCTTGCGTTCTTCGGCATCGGTGCGGTGGTACAAGATAGTAAGCAGTTGGCGGTATTTCCTTACAATGGTCTTGTTTTCCAGTACTTCGTTAGGTATGTATTCGTTAGGGTTTCCGTTGTTGATTTCCATAGCGTTTGAGAGTCAAGAGCGGTGACGGTGCGGAATGTTTTCGCCCGTCTATCGTACAATCAGTTTTTTAGTTACGGATGTTGAGGTGTCGTCTATGCGAAGCAGGTAGCAACCCGAGGGCAGCGAAGTGAGCGAGAGGGTGTTCACGCCCTGCTGCAACCGTTCGCTCCGGAGCAGCTGTCCTTTGAGGTCATAAATGCGGCATCGGATCTCCGGACTGTCGCTCTGTGCGGTAATATAGCAGAAGCCGGCGGCGGGGTTCGGGAATACCGAATAGCGCGAATCTTGGGCGGGCGTTTCTGTCTCGATGCCCGTAGTGTTCAGGGCGTCTTGCACGGCTTGCCAGGCGTTCACTTTGCCGTAGCCGAAACGCTCAACGCCGGCGGCTTCCGTAAACTGGTCCTGATAGGCAGATGCGGTGAGGATGTCCTTGACCTGCTGTGCCGACAGGTAAGGGTTGGCTTGGAGCACCAGTGCCGCGACGCCGGAGACAAAAGGCGCCGACATAGACGTGCCCGAGAGGGCGGCAAAGCGGTAGGTGCGGCCGTTGAAATCTACAGAAGCCTTGTATGTTCCCTCGTAAGAGTTGGTGTAAGAGGAGATGGCGGAGATGACCCCTCGGCCCGGGGCTGAAATCTCAGGCTTCACAACCTCGTGGAAACAGGGGCCGGAACTGGAGAAGTCGGCAATCTGTCCACCAACCATGCTGCCGTTGGCAATGGCGTAGCGCGACTGGTGGGCAGCCACTGTGACGATGTCGTCGATGTTGCCCGGTATGCCGATGCCGTAGCGGTTGTCGCCGGCTTTCCAGCTTGGGCGGGTCGCCGGCTTCAGAAAGTCGGCTCCCCAGTTGCCGTAGGCTTTGGAGAGTTCTGCCAGGTTCCAGGCGTGGAAAGTGCCGCTCTCGGCGGTGACGGCAAGGCAATACTTGTGCCGGTTGTTGGTCTTGATGCGCAGCCGCACTTTCGGCGACTGGTTATACGGAGCGGAAGCGGTGACTTCGTAGTTGTAGAACACGGTGTCGTTGCTCACCACCATAAAAGTGTCCTTATATATGTCACCGTCAGCCGTTGCGATGAAAGGGGTGGCAGCAACGGGGTTGAAAGCGTTGTCGAGCACCTGAAGCGAGAAGCGGAACGGGGCGTTGGCAGAATTGTTCATCGTGACGGAAGTGCCCCAAAGATTGGCGGAACTGTAGGGGAAAGTCACTTGGGTGAACATCGTGTCGCTGTCTTGCAGGAAGTCGTGCTGGACGTGGAAGTTGGCATCGCCGTTGTTGCCCGCGGAGGCCACAAACACCACGCCGTTGTCGGTGAGGCGGCGCACCTCATTGGCGAGGGCGCCGGTGCCGTCCATGTTGTCCAGGAAATAGACGCCCCAGCTCATGCTGACAACCAGCCGTTTGCCCTCCTGCCGGGCCACGTTGTACATCCAGTTCCAGGCATCAATGACCGCTTGCGCCGTGATGTCGATGGTGGCAAACAGGAACTGTACTCCCGGAGCCACGCCGCGGTATTGGGTGCCTGCCCCCGAACCTCCCACAATGGAGGCGCAATGGGTGCCGTGGTAGGCGTAGTCGTAGAAATTGGCCGTGTCGCAGTGCGCCTGCAGCAGCGCGTCCATGCCGGCGTATTCTGTACCGTAATTGTAACCCTCAGGGGCAGGACCGGCAGTCTTGAACTGGTCCCAGGCGCGCAACACCCTGTATTGTACAAGAGCCGTATCGTAGAAAACAGGGTGCGTGTAGTCGAACCCCCAATCGGTGACGCCGATGATGACGCCGTTGCCGTCAAAGCCTTGCGGCAGCCCGTCGCCTTGCCACACCTGGTCCACACGTCCGTCGGGGATGGCGTGGTGAAGCCATGCTTGTCCGAAAGTGGTCAGCGCCGTCGCCGTCATAATCAATAAAAAGAGGGAAAAATGTTTTTTCATTGCAGTAGATGTTGTTTTCTGAAATCTTTTTTTGAACCTCAAGCCTTGCCGCGGCTTTTTCAGTGCCGCAAAAGTACTAAATATTTCGGTTTGTTTCCGCCTCCGTGAACAATGAAGCCATACGGGATTTTTTATTATTTTTGCACGCTTTTTTTTATAGCTGTAAAACTCAATTATTGGAATATTATGATAAAAATTACATTGCCTGACGGCTCGGTGAAAGAATTTGAACAGGGCATTACGCCATACGAGGTTGCCCGGAGCCTGAGTGAAGGATTGGCACGCAACGTGTTGGTTGCTAAGGTTAACGACGAGATGATCGAGTTAGACCGTCCTATCGGCGAAGATGCCTCTCTCGTGCTTTATACCTGGAATGACAGAGAAGGCAAGGATACATTCTGGCACAGTTCGGCGCACTTGATGGCGGCGGCTATCGAGGAACTTTACCCCGGTGTCAAGTTCGGCATCGGCCCTCATATAGAAACGGGTTTCTACTATGACATCGATTTTATGGATTACCCGATTTCGGCCGATGACTTCCCGAAGATAGAAAAAAGAATGCAGGAGATTGCCGCCCGCAAAACTCGCTTCATCCGCAAGGAGGTGTCAAAACAGGAGGCTGTCGACTATTTCACGCGCAAAGGCGACGAGTACAAACTCGAGCTCATCGACGGTCTTGAAGACGGCCATATCACTTTCTACGAGAGCGGCGCATTTACGGACCTTTGCCGCGGACCGCACCTTTACGACACGTCGGCCATCAAAGCCATAAAACTGCTGAAAACGGCAGGGGCATATTGGCGCGGCGATGAGAAACGCAAACAGCTTACCCGTATCTATGCGGTCACGTTCCCTAAAAAGAAAGAACTTGACGAGTATCTTGCTATGCTCGAAGAGGCCAAAAAACGCGACCACCGCAAACTGGGCAAGGAGATGGAACTCTTCACATTCTCGCAGAAAGTGGGTGCCGGTCTGCCGTTGTGGCTTCCTAAAGGCGCCGCACTGCGCGACCGCCTGGAGCAGTTTCTCCGCAAAGTGCAGAAAAAATACGGTTACCTTCAGGTGATTACGCCGCATATTGGCAATGTGGAACTTTACAAAACCTCGGGACATTACCAGAAATACGGGGCAGACTCATTCCGCCCGATCACGACCCCGCAAGATGGCGAGGAGTTTTTCTTGAAACCGATGAACTGCCCTCACCATTGCGAGATTTATGCCTCTCGGCCGCGCTCCTATAAAGAGTTGCCGCTCCGTCTGGCAGAGTTCGGCACGGTTTACCGTTACGAACAGAGTGGTGAACTGCACGGGTTGACAAGGGTAAGGGGCTTTACGCAAGACGACGCTCACCTTTTCTGCACCGCTGACCAGATTAAGGAGGAGTTCTGCAAGGTCATCGACATCATCCTTTACATCTTCAGAACGCTCAAGTTTGACAACTATATAGCGCAGGTTTCGCTCCGTGACCCTAACAACAAGGAGAAATACATCGGCACCGACGAGAATTGGGAAAAGGCACAGCGCGCCATCATTGAAGCCGCCGCCGAAAAAGGGCTGAACACCATCGAGGTGGAGGGCGAGGCCGCATTCTACGGTCCTAAACTCGACTTTATGGTCAAGGACGCTATCGGCAGACAATGGCAATTGGGCACGGTGCAGGTTGACTATAACCTTCCCGAACGCTTCGGCCTTGAATATACCGACTCCGACGGTCAGAAAAAACGCCCCGTGATGATCCATCGTGCCCCATTTGGCTCTATGGAACGCTTTGTGGCTGTGCTCCTCGAGCATACCGGCGGCAATTTCCCGCTTTGGCTCACCTCAGATCAGGCCGTAATCCTCCCGATCAGCGAAAAATATATGGACTATGCCCGCAAGGTGAAGGAGACGCTCGACAGCTATGACCTCCGCGCCTATATCGACGACCGCAGCGAGAAGACCGGCCGCAAGATCCGCGATGCCGAAACCGCCAAAGTGCCGTTTATGCTGATTGTGGGCGAAAAAGAGGCCGCCGACGGGACCGTCTCTGTGCGCAGACACGGCAATGTGGATGACGGCGTAATGACGATTGGCGACTTTGTGGCACAGATACAGAAAGAAATAGAAAACGAGTTGAAGTAAAAGAATAACACACAAGAATGTTTGAGAATTTATCCGACAGGTTAGAAAGGGCGTTTAAGATCATCAAGGGCCAAGGCTACATTACAGAAATAAATGTGGCCGAGACAATGAAAGAGGTGCGCAAGGCTCTTCTCGATGCCGATGTCAGCTACAAGATCGCCAAGGATTTCACCGATGAGGTGAAGAAGAAAGCATTGGGCATGAATGTGCTCAAGGCTGTCTCCCCGAGCCAGTTGATGGTCAAGATCACTTACGACGAACTGATAGCCCTGATGGGGCGCGACGCCGTTGACATTAACCTGAAAGGCAGTCCCGCTGTCATCTTGATGGCCGGACTTCAAGGTTCCGGTAAGACAACCCACGCCGCCAAATTGGCCAAACTGCTTAAAAACAAGCGCAGCAAGAAGCCGTTGCTGGTGGCCGGCGACGTTTACCGTCCGGCTGCTATCGACCAGCTGAAAGTGCTGGGCGAGCAGATCGACGTGCCCGTCTATACTGAGGCCGACTGCCAAGACCCCGTGAAGATTGCCAAGAACGGTGTCAAATATGCCAAAGATTATGGCTATGACGTGGTTTTGGTTGATACAGCAGGTCGCCTTGCCGTTGATGATGAGATGATGAAGGAGATCGGCAATATCAAGGATGCTGTCAACCCGCACGAGATTCTGTTTGTGGTGGATGCCATGACCGGCCAAGACGCCGTGAACACCGCCAAGGCATTCAATGACAAACTTGACTTTGACGGCGTCATCCTCACGAAGATGGATGGCGACACCCGCGGCGGCGCCGCACTGACAATCCGCGCCGTGGTCAAAAAACCGATCAAGTTCATCGGAACGGGCGAGAAAATGGAAGCCCTTGATGTGTTCCACCCCGACAGACTCGCAGAACGTATCCTCGGTATGGGCGATATCCGCTCTTTCGTGGAAAGGGCCCAAGACCAGTTCGACGAGGAAGAGGCCGCCAAACTGCAGAAGAAACTCGCCAAAAATCAGTTCGACTTCAACGACTTTCTGGCGCAAATCCAGCAAATCAAGAAGATGGGCAATGTAAAGGATCTGATGTCAATGATACCAGGTATGGGCAAGGTGGTGAAAGACATGGACATCGACGACAATGCTTTCAAGAGCGTTGAGGTCATCATCCAGTCGATGACCCCGCAGGAGAGGGCCAATCCCGACATCATCAACGGGTCGCGGCGCAAACGTATAGCCCGCGGCAGCGGCCGCGACATCCAAGAGGTGAACCGCCTGCTCAAACAGTTTGAAGATACCCGCAAGATGATGAAGATGGTGAACAGCGGCAAGGCAGGCAACCTTATGCGAGCCATGAACGCCCCAGGCCGCCGTCCGCTCTAACATTAAACAACAGAAAAACAGAAAAATGGCACAAATAATAAACGGCAAGGAGATTGCCGACACCATTAAGACGGAATTGGCAATGGCGGTGAAAGGGCTGCTCGACAGCGGAAAGCCGGCTCCTCATCTCGCGGTTTTGATAGCCGGTGAGGACGGCGCCGCCCTCTCGTATGTGAACAGCATCGAGAAACAGTGCAAGGCCGTAGGCTATATGGCTTCCGTCTATAGGTTCCCCTCCAATGTGAAAGAAGAGGAATTTATCAATACCATTGATTTCCTGAACAACGATGATGAGATTGACGGCTACATTATCCAGATGCCGCTCCCCGCACAGGTTTCTATCGACAAGGTGACGGCACACGTCTCTCCCGACAAGGATATGGACTGCTTTCATCCGGTCAATATGGGACGGCTGCTGCTAGGCAAGGATTGCTATGCCCCGGCCACACCCCAAGGTGTTATGGAACTGCTCCGTCGCAGCAACATCGAGACGACAGGCAAAGACTGTGTCATAGTAGGGCGCAGCAATATTGTAGGCAAACCGTTGGCTATGATGCTGTTGCAAAAAGACGCCAATGCTACCGTTACGGTGTGCCATAGCCGCACGGCCAACTTGAAAAGGGTTTGCAGCCGTGCCGACATCCTCATTGTGGCCATTGGCCGTCCCGAAATGATAACTTCAGACTATGTAAAGGAGAAGGCAACGGTGATAGATGTGGGTATTCATCGTGTCTCCGACCCGGGTTACCCCTCTGGCTACCGCGTTTGCGGCGATGTGAAGTTTGATGAGGTTAGCAAGAAGTGCGATGCGATAACACCGGTGCCTGGTGGGGTAGGATCGATGACGATGGCCTGTTTGTTGCAGAACACGATGAAGGCGTACAAGAAAAGGAAGACAATATAAAATATATTGTATGAGATGTGGGGCAGGATCGATGACGATGGCCTGTTTGTTGCAGGAAATGATGAAGGCGTACAAGAAAAGGAAGACCATATAAAATATATTGCATGAGATGTGGGGCAGGATCGATGACGATGGCCTGTTT
>CAVIPZ010000101.1:0-6782 GCA_963644715.1 bacterium
CGGCAAGACTATCCTTTACAGTGTAAAATACTACGACTACCGGAGCAATTCGGGCAATGCCGAGCTTTACACTATGCCGGCCGAGGGCGGAGACCCCGTGCGCATCACGGCAACGCCTAACGACGAGATGCAGCCGATATGGCGTCCTGACGGCAAAAAAATCGCCTACCTCTACACCGACACTGCCGGCACCTCCATTATGGAATGCAACCCCGACGGCAGCAATGCCCAGAAACTGGCCGGCATCAAAGGCGACATCAATTGTTTCAGCTACGCCCCTGACATGAAGCACATCTGCTATGCGCAGAACGTGCGTTTGATTCCCACCATCGAACAACGCTACCCCGACCTGCCAAAGGCCAACGCCATGATATACGACGACTTGATGTACCGCCATTGGAACTACTGGGCAGACGGCACTTTCAGCCACCTGTTCATTGCCGACTATCCCTCATGCGAGAACAGCATCGACCTGCTGGAGGGGCAGAAATTCCATTGCCCCAACCCTCCTTTCGGTGGCATCGAGGAGATATCCTGGAGTCCTGACGGCAAAAAGCTGGCATACGTATGCAAGAAACTCTCGGGCAAGGCCTTTGCGGAGAGCACCAATACAGACATCTACCTGTATGACCTGGACAAGAAAACCACCCGGAACCTCAGCGAATCCAACAAAGGATACGATATGGATCCTGTGTTCTCGCCCGACGGCAAGAAAATAGCGTGGTGGAACATGAAGACCGATGGATTCGAGTCGGAGAAGCACAGCCTTATGATTTATGACTTTCAGAAAGATGCCGCCGAAGACTACAGCACCGAGTTTGACCAAGATGCCACCAACTTTGCCTGGAACAGCAACAGCAGCAAAGTCTTTTTCAACAGTTGCATCGAAGGCACCTACCAGATCTACTCGCTTAACCTTGCCACGAGGGAGTTTGAGCAAATCACCGAGGGCGACTACGATTACAACACGCTGCAAGTGAGCGGCGACAGGCTCATCGTGACGCGCACCACACACGCTTATCCCTCTGAGATTTATGCCGTAAGTTTGAAAGACAAGTCCGTAAAGCAGTTGAGTTTCATCAACAAAGACGTGCTCGACAGCATCACTCCGGGCGAAACCATCAAAAAATGGGTAAAGACCAGTGACGGCAAGCAGATGTTGGTTTGGGTTATCCTTCCGCCGAATTTCGACTCCACCAAGACCTATCCGGCGCTCCTCTATTGTGAGGGCGGCCCACAGTCGCCCGTAAGCCAGTTCTATTCATATCGTTGGAATTTCCAGATGATGGCGGCGCATGGTTATGTCATTGTGGCGCCCAACCGCAGAGGGCTTCCGGGCTTCGGGCATGAATGGAACGACGAAATCAGCGGCGACTACGGCGGACAGTGTATGAAAGACTACCTTTCGGCCATCGATGCCATGGCGCAAGAGCCTTATATTGACAAAGACCGTCTTGGCTGCGTAGGCGCCAGCTTCGGCGGATTCTCCGTTTACTGGCTTGCCGGTCATCACGAAAAACGTTTCAAAGCCTTCATTGCGCACTGCGGCATGTTCAACTTTGAAAGCTGGTACAACACCACCGAAGAGCTCTTCTTCGCCAACCACGACATTGAGGGACCCTATTGGAACACGCCCACCCCGAAGAGCTATGACTTCTCGCCGCACAAGTTTGTCGGCAACTGGGACACGCCCATATTGGTCATCCATGGTGGCAACGACTTCCGCATTCCCTACACGGAGGGCATGCAGGCTTTTGACGTGGCACAGATGAAAGGCATCCCGAGCCGTTTCCTGTACTTCCCCGACGAGTGTCATTTTGTGTCGTCTCCCCAAAACTCCATGCTGTGGCAGCGCGAGTTCTTCCGTTGGCTCGACCAATGGCTCAAACCCGAACAGCAGAACAGCTAATACGGCAACATGATCAAAGGTTGGTGGCATAGGCTTCACGAACGGTTCTGCGACCTTACCGGATGGAAGATCATAGACTCCTACCTGCTGAGGAAATTCCTCGGCTCGGTAGTCTATGCCATTGTCCTGCTGATGACCATCATCATCATTTTCGACCTCTCGGAGAACATCCAGCGATTCATGAGCAAGGCCATCCCTGTAAAAGAAATCATCACGGGCTATTACTTCAACTTCATCCCCTACTTCATTAACTTGTTCATCCCGCTGTTCACCTTCATCAGCGTCATCTGGTTTACCTCCAAACTCTCGTCGCACAACGAAATCATCTCCATACTGGACAACGGCATCAGCTTTTACCGCTTTATGGCGCCCTATTTTGTGGGGGCCTTAATCATCATGATTCTTTCGCTGGTGATGGCCAACTTCATCGTGCCGCACACCAACGCACGGCTCAACGACTTCAAATACACCTATTTCGGCAAGCAAAGCGTCTCTTCGTACAACCTGCATGTCAAGAATTCGGGCAACAGTTACATTTATGTAGAGCGTTGGAGCCGCAACGAGAATGCCGGCTTTGAATTCACTTACGAAGAGTTTGGAAGCACCTCGCTGAATAAGAAAATCACGGCAAGAAAAGCCCAATATGACCCAAGCAACGGCCGATGGGTTTTGTACAACTACACATCGCGCACCATCGTTGACGATGTGGAAGATGTAGTTACAGGCGAGCGGATGGACACCGTCTTCAACGTACAGCCGCGCAACTTCAGCCAAGACGTATTCATCAGCGAGACCATGTCGTACAAGCAGCTCCGGACATTCATTGCCGATGCCAAGGTGCGCGGGTCCAACCTTGTGGCTCACTACCAGATTGAGCAGCACAAGCGCATCGCCAACTCCGTTGGCATCTTCATTATGACCTTTTTAGGGCTGAGCGTCTCCTCGCGCAAAAACCGGCGTGGCGTAGGCGTCCACATCTTCGTAGGCATGGGCTTTGCCTTCTCGTTCATATTCCTGCAGCAAGTATCCACCGTATTCTCCGTTTCGGGCGGATTGCCTCCCGTGTTAGGGGTTTGGATTCCCAACATCATCTTCATCTTCATCACCATTCTCTCCTTGCACACTGCCCAAAAATAGAAACATGTCAAAATACAGAAGCTATGTATTGCCAGCCGCCATATTGGCGGGACTGTTCCTGCACCATTGGTGTGCCTATCTGGCATGGCTGTCGCCGTTCCTCATTTTCATCATGCTGTTGCTCAACTTCACGGCAGTCGATATGCGCCAGCTGCACCTTTCGCGCACCAGCATCCGCATAATGCTGTATCAGGCCGTCACCAGCATTGCCTGTTATTTCATCGTCTCCAAATTGTTCCATAACGAGTTGCTTGCCGAGGGCTTGTTAGTCGGCATCCTCTGTCCTGTAGCCTGCTCCGTCGTAGCCACCGCCTGTATCTTAGGCGCCAACAGAGAATCTGTGACAGAATACACCGTTTGGGGAAATCTTATGATAGCCCTCGTCGCGCCGTTCTACTTCACCTTCATCGGCAACCATCAAGACTACACCTTCTGGCAGTCGTTTCTGCTCATACAGCAACGGCTTGCCCCCACCATCGCCCTGCCTTTCTTTGTAGCGCTCTTGCTGCAATCGGTCTGGCGCAAAGGCAACGACTTTCTGTGCCGCTTCAAAGACTACTCCTTTTACCTGTGGGCGGTGCTGCTGCTGATAACGTTAGGGCAAACCATCGACTTCATATTCCTGCACGGCAAAGGCAACGGACTGAACATCTTGGCGTTAGCCATAGCTTCGGCTCTCACCTGCTTCTTCCATTTCGCCGTAGGCAAACTTTCAGGCAAAAAACACGGTGACTCCATCGGAGAGGGGCAACTTATGGGCCAGAAAAACACCGCCTTAGGCATCTGGATGGCCACCACCTACCTAAATCCGCTCACCTCGGTTTTTATGGCATTCTACTCCGTGTGGCAGAACCTTTTTAACAGCTGGCAAATCTGGCATCACGACCGGATGTTGGCGGCGCACCCGTGCGAACCCATAAGGAAATCATGAAAGAGACCGCTGAAAACTTGAGACTAATACTCCGCACGCTGCCCGAAAAGCCTGGTGTATATCGTTTTCTGGACGAAAAAGGCACTGTCATCTATGTAGGCAAAGCCAAGCGGCTCAAGCGACGCGTTTCCTCCTATTTCAACAAAGAGCCCGCCACCGCCAAAGTTCGGCTGCTCGTGACGAAGATACGCGACATCCAGACCACCGTGGTGGACACCGAGTGGGAAGCCTTGCTGCTCGAGAACAGCATGATCAAGGAATTCAAGCCCCATTACAACATATTGCTCAAAGACGACAAGTCGTACCCTTGGATTGCCGTCACCAAAGAGGACTATCCGAGGATATTTGCCACACGCCATCCCGACCCCGGCAGCATGCACCTCTTCGGACCCTACTCGTCTGTAAAGCAGATGAACATCCTGCTGGACACCATCACCGACATGTTCCCGCTGCGCAACTGCCGCAAATTGGTGCATAACGAGCGGCCTTGCATACAGCACCAACTCAAGAAATGCGCCGCGCCCTGCTGCGGACTCATCACCGCAAAGCAATATCAGGAAAACATCTCCAAAATACTGAGCATCATCAAAGGCAACCGCAAAGAGGTGGTGCAAACCTTGAAAGAAGAGATGATGCAGCACGCCGAGAAATGGGAATTTGAGGAAGCAGGCAAGATAAAAAGACAGATTGAAACCTTGGAGAACTTTGTGGCGCGCTCGATAGTGGTGCAGCCGCAACTCACCGACCTTGACGTTTTTGCCCTGGAGACCGAAGAGAACTGTGCCTGCGTAGCGTTTCTGCGCATCGTTGACGGCGCCGTGGTGCAGGCACACACCATTGAAGTGAACAACACCGATGGATTAGAGCGGGACGATATTCTCTGGTCAGGCATCCTTGAAATCAAAGAGCGGCTCAAAGGGTTGTTTCCCACCGTTTTAGTTCCCTTTATGCCCGCCACTGGACCAGACGGCTGGAAATTTCAGGTGCCTGCGCGCGGCGAAAAGCGAAAACTGCTGGAACTGGCCGAGCGGAATGCCCATTTCTACCTGTTAGAGAAGAAAAAGCGGCAAGACCTTGTGAACCCCGAGCGGCGTGGACAGCGTGTGCTGGCAGCCTTACAGCAAGCTTTGGGCATGAACCGCTTGCCGCGCCACATTGAATGCTTCGACAACTCCAACACACAAGGCACCGAACCCGTCGGCGCAATGGTCTGCTTCATTGACGGCAAGCCTGCCAAGCGCGAGTACCGCCACTTCAACATCAAAACTGTAGTAGGAGCCGACGACTTCGCCACGATGGAAGAGGTCATCTACCGCCGCTACCACCGGCTGCTGGAAGAGGAAAAGCCGCTGCCCGACCTCATCGTCATCGACGGCGGCAAAGGACAACTCAACGCCGCATACCGCTCGCTGCAAGCACTGCACATCGAAGACCGTGTTATGGCCGTAGGCATTGCCAAAAGGCTCGAAGACATCTACAAAGTCGGTGATGAATACCCTGTTTATATCGACAAGAAGTCGGAGGCCCAGAAACTGCTGCAGCAGGTTCGCGACGAGGTTCACCATTTCGGCATCACGCACCACCGCAAACGCCGCAGCAAAGCCGGCATTGCTTCGGTGTTAGACAATGCGCCCGGCATCGGGCCTGTACTCAAACAACGTCTGCTATCCACCTTCAAGAGCGTGGCAGGCATACGCCGCGCCTCCGACCAGGCTCTGACCGAAACCATCGGTCCCGCCAAAGCCCAATCCCTGCGCCAATACTTGCAAAGACAAGAAGAATGAATCAGGCGCAAGACTTGAAAGACAATACGCATTATCCCCATTTTCATCTCTATTTCTCGATCAACAAAAAACGTAAAAACATAAAACCTTTAACGTCAACACACAAGCCACGAACAATTGCAGCAGAATGGACAAGATGACTACAGAACAGCGCAGCCGCTGTATGGCAGCGATACACGGCAAAAACACCAAACCGGAAATGTTGGTGCGCCGTTACCTTTTTGCGCATGGGTTCCGTTACCGCGTCAACGATGCCCGGCTGCCGGGGCATCCCGACGTTGTGTTGCGCAAATACCACACGGTCATCTTCATCAACGGCTGCTTCTGGCACGGCCACGACGGATGCAAGGGATTTGTGCTGCCCAAATCGCGCCCCGACTACTGGAAGAACAAAATAGAGCGCAACCGCAAGCGCGATGAGGAAGAACTCAAATTGCTGGCCGAAATGGGGTGGCGATGTATTACAGTATGGGAGTGTGAACTGAAGAAGAACATGCGGGAACAGACACTGTCGGCTTTGGCAGAAACGCTGCGGAACAACATCGGCGGCAATGGGCTGCAACGCTTTCCGCGGCGCAAGGGCAGGAAGAAAGAGACTGACGAACTCAACATCGCCGCCGAAGCTTCAATGCCTTACAGCCTCGACACGTGACGGCAGCCCTTGAGTCCGTCCTAACAGCCTTTTTCGGATAGGATAACAGCAGCAACTTCCGTCAGCTGGTCTTGCATTTGAGCAACCGCAAAAAAAGGGAAGTGCCGTCTGCACTTCCCTTTTTTTATTCTTTTAAAGACTCATTCTGAAATCTTATTTGCCTGCCTCTAACTTGTCAGCGTTTTGGGCAAGCATTTTGTTTTTCTTGTTGTATTTAAGTATCAGGTTGATCTCTTCGGCCAGGCAAAGCACCAAAATAATGACGGCCACGATTGCCACATTGCCATGGTTGGCTTTCAAGAACAACGGACCTTCTGCAAAGAATGTCTTGAAGAGGATGAAATTCATCAGCCATGCGCTGATAAGCAG
>CAVIPZ010000102.1:0-6703 GCA_963644715.1 bacterium
CTTTCTTTCGATTTCCCGGCGCATGTTTTTTATAACTTTGCCACTTGAATCTATCGCTCAATGGACGATGATTTTTCAGCAAAGGCGCGTTTCGGTTTTTTTGTATCTTTGCCCGCTTTTAGCATTTTAAGAATACAGTACAATTAAAAACAAGAAATAATGGCAACTCATAAAATCTCTACCAAATTCTTAAGCATCGAAAAGGTTGAAAAAATCATCGACAATAACCACAAATTGGCTCTCTCTGAAGAGGCTATAGAAGCCGTGAAGAAATGCCGCGATTATCTGGACAAAAAAACAGACGAGGAAAAAGAACCTATTTATGGAGTTACTACGGGTTTCGGTTCACTTTGCAACAAAAGCATTTCTAAAGAAGATCTTTCCACGCTTCAGCGCAACCTTGTCATTTCGCATGCGTGCGGCGTGGGCGATGAGGCGCCCCAAGAGATTGTGCGGATTATGCTTCTGTTGAAAATACAGTCGCTTTCGTACGGGCACTCCGGCGTGCAGGTGGCAACCATACAGCGCCTTGTCGATTTTTTCAACAAGGGGGTTTATCCTGTGGTATATCAGCAAGGCTCTCTGGGAGCATCTGGCGACCTTGCCCCGTTGGCACACCTTTCCTTGCCGCTGATTGGTATGGGCGAAGTCTATTACCGGGGCAAAAAATATCCCTCTGCCGTCATCAATGAGAAGTTCGGATGGCAGCCTATCGTGTTGCAGTCGAAAGAGGGGCTGGCTTTGCTCAACGGCACGCAGTTTATGAGTTCATACGCCGTGTGGCTGCTGATAAAAGCCCAGAAGCTTTCTTGCCTCGCCGATACTATCGGTGCGGTATCTCTTGACGCTTTCGACGGGCGCATCGAGCCTTTCAATATGCTGGTTCATCTGGTTCGCCCGCACGCCGGACAGATTGCTACGGCTTCTATTATCTCCCGCATTCTCGAAGGTTCGCAGATTATCCAACAGCATAAAGAGCATGTGCAGGATCCTTACTCTTTCCGCTGTATGCCTCAGGTGCATGGCGCCACGAAAGATTCTATCCGCCATGTGCAGTCAGTAGTTGAAACGGAAATCAATTCCGTCACCGACAACCCGACGGTGTTCCCCGATGAGGACATCGTTGTCTCGGCTGGCAATTTCCATGGCCAGCCGCTCGCCCTAGTGCTCGATTTCCTCTCTATAGCAATGGCAGAACTGGGCAACATCTCCGAACGCCGCATTTACCAACTCATCTCCGGGAAACGCGGTCTCCCTTCTTTCTTGGTCAAAAACCCCGGTCTGAACTCTGGCTTTATGATACCGCAGTATGCGGCCGCCTCCATCGTCAACCAGAACAAGGCGTTCACGATGCCATGTTCTACCGACTCCATTGAATCGTCACAAGGCCAGGAAGACCATGTGAGCATGGGCGCCAATGCTGCAACCAAATGTTATCTCGTCATTAACAATGTCGAGAAAATATTGGCTATCGAATTGTTCAACGCTGCGCAGGCCCTCGAGTTCCGCCGTCCGCTCAGGTCGTCGGATTTTATCGAGGATTTTGTGGCGGCATACCGCGAAGAGGTTCCGTTTGTGGAAAACGACACCTATATGCACGAGCTCATCCAGAAGTCTATTGACTTTGTGCGTAGCGTACACGTCACCATGCAATAAAGGAAACGGATGAGAAAATTGCCGATGTTCGTCTGGTGCGCCGTTTTGCTGTGCGGCTGCTATCCCCGCGAGAAGTTTTCGGAGATTCCGCACATCGAATTTGTCGCAATAGAGAAGATAGACAACGGCACGGGCGTTGACAGCCAAGCAGAACTTGTGGTCCATTTTCAGGACGGCGACGGGAATATAGGACTGGACGAATCAGACACGACGGGTATGTTTTCACCAGACTCGTTGTATTATTACAATTTTTTCATCGAATATTATGAAAAACAGCAGGGCAAGTGGGTGTCGGTCGAACTGCCGACGCCCCTGCATGTGCGCGTGCCCGTGTTGAGTCAAAACGTCCCCGAGTCCATCGAGGGCGACATTAAGGTGCTGACCTACATAAACAATCTGTTTTCACCTTATGATACAGTCAAACTCTCTTGCTATCTCGTAGATAGAGACTTGAATAAAAGCAACGTAATAGAAACCCCAGAAATAACGGTAAATAAATGACAATCACACGACAGATAGAGCAATTGGTCAGTATGGCCTTGCAGGAGGACATCGGCGACGGCGACCACTCGTCGCTTTCGTGCATACCCGAGACTGTCCAAGGTGAAATGCGCCTGCTGGTGAAGCAAGACGGAATCCTCTGCGGCATAGACGTGGCACGCGAAGTGCTCCGACAAGTGGATCCCGCCATAGAAATGGAACAGTATCTGAATGACGGCGACAAAATTGCAAAGGGCGATGTCGCTTTCAGACTGAAAGGTTCTGCCCAAAAGATGCTTACGGCTGAAAGAACAGTACTCAATTTCCTGCAAAGGATGAGCGGCATTACAACGGCAACGCGTATTTGTGTGGATGAGGTGAAAGATACGGGCGTGACACTTTTGGACACGCGGAAAACGACTCCCAATATGCGCATTTTTGAAAAATATGCCGTCCAAACCGGCGGGGCGCAGAACCACCGGTTTGGACTCTTTGATATGATGATGCTTAAAGACAACCATATCGACTTTGCCGGCGGAATAGAGAAGGCTATTGATGCCGCCAGAGCGTATCAAACGGAGCGCGGGCTGAACCTCAAAATAGAAATCGAAACCCGCAGCCTTGACGATGTGCAGCGGGTTATGCGGCACGGCGGAGTCCACCGCATTATGTTCGACAACTTTACCCCAGACCAGATTCGCGAGGCTGTCCGCCTTGTTGATCACCGTTACGAAACGGAAGCCTCGGGCGGCATTGTGCGGGAAACGCTGCACGATTATGCTGCCACAGGTGTCGATTTTATCTCCATCGGCGCATTTACGCACCATATTTCCAGCCTGGACTTGAGTCTGAAAACCGTTTTGTTTTGAAAGTCATGAAAAGAGGCTGTAAGATAGCGCTTCTGACCATCGGGATAGTGTTGGTCGTGCTGATTGCAGTGAGTGTGGCAGCAGGTCCCATTGCCAGAGCCTATCTGGTGAAACACAGCGAAGAGATCTGCCACCGCAAGGTCGAGATTGAACATATACGCATCAATATCTTTAACGGCGGCGTCTCCATTCTCGGCTTTACGATGAAAGAGGAAAATCCGCAAAAGGATTTCGTCTCTTTCTCCAAACTGAAAGTGCGCTTGTCATTGCCACGGCTGCTCGGAAAATCAGTCTATTTCCGCAAAGTGGAACTCGATGGCCTGAACGGACAGGTCATACAAAACAATAGCCGCTTCAATTTCAGCGACATTGTAGATTTTTTTTCAAAAAACAAGAAGGATGACAAAGACGACAAACCGTCGGGATGGAGCGTCACCCTTAATAACATAAGTATCTGCAACAGTGCCTTGACCTATCAAGACGTGGCGGTAGGGAGCAGTATAGGTCTCAAGAATATTGTGCTCAACGTGCCATGTATCTATTTCTCAGGAGATGACACACAGGTTGACCTGAACCTCGATTTTGAGAAAGAGGGGAAACTTGCCGTGAAGATGGCGTACAATATCGAAAAAGAGAAGTATGAACTGAACTTGAAGTGGAGCAAATTCGACATCGCCACCGTCATGCCCTACCTGACGCAATATATGAAAGTCGGGACGTTGAAAGGGCAGCTTGACGGCGACCTCAAGGCCACAGGTTCAACGAGCCACCTGCTGAATCTGAATGCGTCCGGCAGTCTTTGTCTCAAAAATGTGGAGGCAACTACGGAGAATAAGAGCCCGTTGGCCTCGTTGTCATCGCTGCAAGTAGTCGTTGATAAAATAGACCTCGAGAACAAAGAATACCGGATTGGCAGCATCAAACTTGACAATCCTGTGTTCCGTTATGAGATTTTCAAGGACGGCAATACGTTGTCGCGGCTATTTGCCAACGCTGACAAAAACAAAACAGCTGATGAAGAGGCGGTTCAAGTTCAGGACGGGCAGCAAAAACAGGACACGGCTGCCATAGACCAGAAGAAGTTGCACTATACAATCAAGAAGTTGGCAGTTACGAACGGGCAGTTTTTGTTTGCCGACAGGTCTGTCTTACCGCAGGAGCAGGAGTTTGATGTCGCAAACATCGAGGTGTCTGCGGAGAACATATCCGACGAGCAGAACACAACGCTCGCGGTATCGGCCGGGTTGGGAAGCATGGGCACGTTGAGGTGTAGCGGGAACCTCGACATTATGGATTTCAAAAATGCAGACATCGAGGTGATGATTGAGAATCTGGCATTAAAGGACTTCTCGCCCTATTCACTGCATTACCTTGCCAGCCCGCTGCAGGACGGTCTGTTCACGTTCAGGAGCACGACAACCATTAAGAACAACTGGCTCGACAGCCGCAACGGACTTGACATATACAAGCCCGTGTTCGGCAAGAAAGACCGGAGCCTTACCGCCGTGACCAAGATACCGGTAAGGGCGGCCGTCTATATCTTGACAGACCGCAAGCATCATGCCCGCATGGAGGTGCCGGTAAAGGGCAACGTGGCTTCGCCGGAATTCTCGTTCCGGAAGATATTCTGGAAAACGTTGGCCAACCTTATCGTCAAGATTGCCGCTTCGCCGATTGACTTTATTGGAGATGCCATCACGGGGAACGGAACCTTCAAGTCCATGGCTTTCCCGCCTCGCGACACCGTGATGCTGAATATGGAACAGGTGCATCAGATTCAGGAAATTGCGACGTGCCTCAAAGAGAAAGAAGAACTTGTGCTGGAAATACAGACAGGCGTAAACATAGCAGCGGAAGATACGGTTAATTTGCAACAGCGCGAGAATATGCTGACGGACCGTTGTTATGAGACGATTAAGAATCAATTGGTAGGGCAGGGTATAGCCGCGCAACGCATCCGCAAGAATGAAGAAAGTTTGAATGTGGTTGCCAAGGACGAATTGAAAGCCGCTTTTAATTTACGCTACGATGAGTGAGAGCATACGGCGCAAGATGAAAGAATTGAGGATCCAATTCCGGCGGATGGGGAAAGAATGGGAAGAGATGCCGGTTGTGGGCCCGATAATCCGAAAGTCAAAGACCGTATCATTTGTCGGGCTTCAACAAGTGCCGTTGTACGATGTGATGCAGTTCTATATGATGTCATTAGGAAAGGGGATTATCTTTCAACGTGCCGCAGCGCTTACATACAGAGTGTTTATTGCCCTGATACCGATGCTTATCGCTCTGTTTTCTGCTATAGCATTTTTAGGAAGCAACGTGCAGAATGTATTGCTCGAGTTCTTGCAGTCGCTGTTCCCGACTTACGCCTGGCCTGCCATCGAGAATGTGGTCACGGATGTCATTACCCGCCAAAACGGAACACTTTCTTCTTTCATGCTCTTCTTCGGCATCTATTTTACCGTGCTTTGCATGAATGGCATCCTTGTGGCACTCAACACTTCGTTCCTTCAAGAAAAGCGGCGGAATTTCATAAAGCAACTCGGCATGAGTTTCGTGTTGATGTTCATATTTTTCATCACGATAGTGACGGTGGTGCTGCTTTTCATTTTCTCCGCCGCGCTGGTCAACCGGCTGCACCACCGCCTGATGGGCGAAAATCCTAATGCGGTCTATTATTATGCGATACACGGCATCAAGTGGCTGCTCACTTTCGGTGCCATCTATTTTATGGTCAGCGTCACTTACCACATAGCCTCCGGGGAGAAGAAGAGCCGGTACCGTTTCTTCTCTGCCGGCTCAACTACCTGTACCTTGTTGATGGTTGTATTGTTGTGGGGACTGAATGTCTATTTCTCCAATTTTTCGAACTACAATTTGATATACGGGTCGCTGGGAGCATTGTTCGCTATCCTGTTGTGGCTAAACTGGAGTTCGCTGGTGTTGTTGATAGGCTATGAACTGAACGTGAGCATTGCCAAGGCAAAATCGACAAAAACGGCTGAACAGCACGATGACAATACAGAGGATCAGCCTGAAAGACGTAATGAGCGGAAACAAGAATGATAGAATACCAATAATAATAATATATATACAATAAAAAATAAATTATGGATTCCTTTATAGAGTTTATCGTCACGATAGCGTTAGTGGCATTGTTCTCGTTGCCATCAATGTTGAAGAAGAAAGCGGACAAGAAAACCGCCCCGGATGTGATGCCTGAAACGTGTCCCGAAACGGAAGAATATGAGGAAGAGATGAACGATTCAGACACAGTGGAAACCTGGTACAATCCCAAGGAAGAAAAGGAATATTTCACCTACGAGCGAATGCCGGAACCGAGCGTCGCAGAAACGAGAGCGATGAGCACGGCAAGAACAGAAACTGCGCAAGTGGTTGAAGATAAAAGCAATGAGTCATCATTGCTCGACTTCAGTGAGGAGGAGCTGTTAAAGGGAGTAATCTATTCGGAAATCCTCAAGAAAAAATTTTAGAAAAGTGCTGAAAAGTATTTTGAAGATAATGAAGTTTCGCAATCCTAACGAAACGGAATTTTTGTATTTTTGGCGCTCAAATTCAAAATAGTATAATTTTTAAAGTTTAATATAAATTAATGGCTATGATTAAAAAAGTACTCTCAATTCTAGGAGTAGTTATTCTTTTCTCAGGCATGGCATTTGCGCAGACCAGTACCATTA
>CAVIPZ010000103.1:0-6701 GCA_963644715.1 bacterium
GTTTATGTACAGCTCACCCCGGAATGTTTCGAGAAGCGGGCGGTAAGCACGGGTGCCACCGACGGACAACGCACTGAAATAACGGCGGGGCTCGACGGCAGCGAGCGCATCGTGGCCAAGGGCGCCATCTTTGTAAAACTGGCCCAGGCTTCCGGCAAACTGGACGCCCACTCGGGACACCATCACTGAAAAGGAGGCTGAAAGATGAAATTCATAGACAAAATCATTCGATTCTCGCTGCAGAACCGCCTGTTAGTGCTGTTAGGGGCGGTGCTGGTAATGTTCGGCGGCATCTACTCCGCCAACAAAATGGACATTGACGTGTTTCCGGACCTCACGGCACCCACGGTAGTGGTGATGACCGACGCCCACGGCATGGCCGCCGAGGAGGTGGAGCGGCTCGTCACCTTTCCGATTGAGACGGCCGTGAACGGCGCCACCAACGTGCGCCGCGTGCGCTCCAACTCCACTACGGGATTCTCGTTCGTGTGGGTGGAGTTCGACTGGGGCATGGACATCTTCAAGGCCCGCCAGATTGTGAGCGAAAAGATGGTGTCGGTAGGGGAAATGCTGCCCGAGGACATCTCGCCAGTGCTGGCGCCGCAGTCGAGCATCATGGGCGAGATCATGTTCATCGGCATGCAGGCTGACAGCACCTCTATGATGGACCTCCGCACCTTGGCCGAATGGGTAGTCAAGCCTACCATCCTCGCCACGGGCGGCGTGTCGCAGGTTACCGTGCTGGGCGGCGACTACAAACAGTACCACATCCTCGCCGACCCCTACCGCATGGAACGCTACGGCGTGACGATGGACGAACTTGAGGAGGTGGGCAAGAGCTTCAGCGACAACTCCGCCGGCGGCATCATCAACGACTACGGCAACGAGTACGCCCTCCGCGGCATGGCCCGCACCGCCAACATCGACGAGTTGGGCAGGTCGTACCTCAAGACCCTCAACGGCTCGCCCGTAGTGCTCTCCGACGTGGCCGACGTCAAGATCGGCACGGCGCAGAAGCTGGGCACCGGCTCCCTCAACGGCAAACCCGCCATCATCATATCCGTATCCAAACAGCCCAACATCAACACGCTGAAAGTGACCGAAAGCATTGAGAAGAACCTGCAAGAGGTG
The DNA here is from genome assembly GCA_963644715.1 of bacterium. Classification (GTDB taxonomy): domain Bacteria; phylum Bacteroidota; class Bacteroidia; order Bacteroidales; family WCHB1-69; genus F23-D06. The sequence continues at coordinate 1,132 of CAVIPZ010000103.1, forward strand.
CAGAAGTCGCTGCCCGGCGACATACACATCGACACGCACATCTTCAGGCAGGCCGACTTCATTGAGGCATCGGTCAGCAACGTGGGGCGCGCGCTGCTCGAAGGTGCCCTGTTTGTCATCATCGTGCTGTTTCTCTTTTTAGGCAACTTCCGCACCACGCTGATTTCCGTAGTGGCAATCCCGATATCGCTGTTAGGCACCATCATTGTGCTGCATCTGTTAGGCATGGACATCAACACCATGACCTTGGGCGGCATGTGCATTGCGATAGGCTCCTTGGTTGACGATGCCATCATCGACGTGGAGAATGTATATAAGCGGCTGCGCGAGAACCACCGCCTGCCCGAGGGCGACCGCCGCGCCGTCTTTGACGTGGTATTCGAGGCCTCGCGCGAGATCCGCGCCTCCATCATCAATGCCACCCTCATCATCATGGTGGCCTTTGTGCCGCTCTTCTTCCTGTCAGGCATGGAGGGACGGCTGCTCAAGCCTCTGGGCATCACCTACATCATTGCCCTGTTCATGTCGCTGCTTGTTGCCATGACCCTCACGCCGCTGCTTTGCAAACTGTTGCTCACCAACGACCGATATCTGCTCAAGAACGAAAAGGAGAGTTGGCTGGCGCAACGGCTTTCGGAGCACTACCGCCGTTCGCTCGCCTGGGTATTACAGCACACACGCCCTATGCTGGCCGGCACCGGGGTGCTGCTGATCGGTGCCATCGTCGCCTTTTTCCTGATGGGGCGCAGTTTCCTGCCCGACTTCAACGAGGGCTCGATGACCATCTCGGCGGTCACGCAGCCCGGAGTTTCACTGGAGGTGAGCGACCAGTTAGGCAGCCTTATGGAAGAGGCCTTGCTGGAAATCCCAGAAGTGAACAGCACAGCACGGCGCACAGGACGCGGCGACCTGGACGAGCATTCGCAATCGACCAACGGATGCGAGATTGACGTGAACTTCACCTTAGGCAAGCGTTCGCGCGAGGAGCTCTTCAACGAAGCCCGCGAGCGGCTCAATGCCATCCCGGGCGTGGCGGTCACCATCGGGCAGCCGCTCGGTCACCGCATCGACCACATGCTCTCGGGCACGCGCGCCGCCATCGCCATCAAACTCTTCGGCACCGACTTGAGCCAGATGTACACCATCGGCAACGACATCAAGTATGCCATCCAAGGCATCGAGGGGCTCGTTGACGTGAGCGTAGAGCAGCAAACCGAAACGCCGCAGCTGCAGGTGCGCGCCAACCGCGACGCCCTTGCTCGCTACGGCATCCCCATTGAGGAGTTCAACCACTTCATAGAACTGGCATTCTCGGGCGAGAAAATCGCCGACATCTATGAGGGACAACGCAGTTTTGACGTGGTGTTGCGGCTGCCCGACGAGTACCGCGACATCGAGGGGGTGCGCAAGGCTCTCATTGACACCAAAGAGGGCGGCAAGGTGCCGCTCGAGGAGGTGGCCGAAGTAGTGTCTGCCGCCGGCCCCAACAACATCTCGCGCGAGAACGTGCAGCGCAAACTGGTAGTTTCGGCCAACGTCTCCGGCCGCGATGTGGGCAGCGTTGTCGATGACATCCGCAAAACCGTAGATCAGCAGATCAAGTTGCCCGAGGGCTACCGCATAGCGTACGGCGGGCAGTTTGAGAGTGCACAGCGAGCCTCACGCACCCTGACCTTGGCCACCCTCATCTCCATATTCGTGATTTTCCTTCTGCTATACGGCGAATTCAAGAATGTGAAACTCTCCGCCATGATCCTTGTCAACTTGCCGTTGGCCTTGATCGGCGGCGTGTTTGCCGTGGCGGTGTCGTCGCAAACGGTCAGCATCCCCTCCATCATCGGGTTCATCACGCTGTTCGGCATCGCGGTGCGCAACGGCGTGTTGTTAGTCTCACGCTACGAGCACCTGCAGCTCGACGGGATTCCACTGCGCCAAACTGTCGTCGAAGGCTCCGTTGACCGGCTCAACCCCATCTTGATGACGGCGCTCACCTCCGCGCTCGCACTCATCCCGCTGATCTTCAACGGCGACAAGTCGGGCAACGAGATCCAAAGCCCTATGGCGGTGGTGGTGCTCGGCGGCCTTGTCACCTCAACGCTGCTCAACGTCTATATTATGCCTATCATGTACGAATGGTACCGGAAGAGATTCCCCCATCCGGGCAAGAGCGGCAATGCCGAATAACTGAAAGGGACTGCCGGATCTGGCAGTCCCTTGACTATCCATCTTTATAACATGTTAATATTAGAGACAATGACAAAAAACAAAACCATACTCATACTCACGTTAATGTTGGCTGCCGTTTTAGGACAGGCGCAAAACTATGATGCCGTATTGCGCAACATTGAAGCCAACAACACCGAACTGAAAGCCTTGCGGGCGCAGGCGGATGCCACAAAGTCGGCCTGCCGCACGGGCTTACTGCCCGACAATCCCGAAGTGGAGTTCGGGTATCTATGGGGCTCGCCGCAGTCGGAGGGACACCGCATCGACCTCAACGTGACGCAAAGCCTCGACTTTCCGGCCGCCTACATTTACCGCAGCAAGCTGGCCGATGCCGAAGCGCAGGAAGCGGAATTGCACTATGACACGGAGCGCAAGAAATTGTTGTCGGAGGTGCGGCAGCGTTGCATCAGGCTCATTTATTGCAACATACTGCAAAAAGAAAACGAATACCATGTTGCGACTGCTCAAACTATACAGGAGGCCTGCCAGCAGATGTTCGACAAAGGCGAGAAGAGCATCCTGGACCTCAACAAGGCGCGCCTCGAGTTGCTCTCTGCCCGCAAAGAGTTGGAAAACAACCGCGTAGAGCAAGAGACCTTATTGGGCGAACTGGAGCAGATGAACGGCGGCCAGCCTGTAGTATTGCCCGACACCGTCTATCCCATTTCCCCCCTCACCGAGCCGTTTGACGACTGGTACCGGCGCATCGAGCCGCTCAACCCGTCGTTGCGGCAACTGCAGGCACAGCAGGATGCCAACCGTCGGCGCATACAGTTGAACAAGTCACTGTGGGCACCGGGGCTGTCGGTGGGCTACAAAAGCGAACGCACGCCCGGGGCAGTGCTGCAAGGCATCGGAGTCGGCATCACGTTGCCTTTGTGGAGCAACAGCCGGAGCATAAAAAGTGCCATGGCCGAGAAGACCGCCCTGCAGTCGGAGGCGTTTGACCTGCGTACACAGTATTACAGCAGCCTGAAGAGCAAGTACCGCGAGACGGAACGTCTGAAGGGGCTGCTGGACGAGTACCGCGCAACCCTCTCGTCGTTGAACACAGACGCCTTGCTGCTCAAAGCCTTGGAGCAGGGTGAGATTTCGCTCATCGACTACATACTGGAACGGCGGATATACCGCGAGGCGCTGCACGAAGCCTACGACACGGAATATGCCCTGCAGAAAGCGCTCGTAGAACTGACGACGTATGCAGAGTAGTGAAACAGCCGGGAACAGGGCTTACGTAAGACTTAATTAGGAATTGAGGAAGAACGACATACGTAACGCCTCTAAGCTCTAAATTCTAAGCTCTAAGCTCTGTTTTGTGCGGTAGCCGTGAGTAATCTGTCACGACACTCATTTCCTCAACTGTATCCTCATTACAGTGCCTTTGTCGGGGGCGGAACTCTTGACAAAGAGTTTGCCTTTGTGGTATTCGCGGATGATGCGCCGGGCGAGGGTCAGGCCAAGGCCCCAGCCGCGGCTCTTGGAGGTGTATCCGGGCATGAAAATGCGCTTCTGCATACGGTAAGGGATGCCCTTGCCCGTGTCGGCAATGTCGATGTTCACCTTGTCCTTTTCCTCGCTGATGCTGATGGTTATCGAGCCTTTGCCCTCCATAGCGTCAACCGAATTCTTGCAAATGTTCTCTATCACCCATTCAAAAAGGTAGCGGTTCAGCGAGAGGGTGAGATGCTCCTGCTCCGAATGCACGGCAATCTTGACCATTGAGGGCACACGCGACTGCAGATAGGCCACAAACTCCTTTATCACCTCAACCAAGTCTTGCGGCTCTAACACCGGCACGGAGCCAATTTTGGAAAAACGCTGCGCTATCGTTTCAAGGCGGTGTACGTCCTTGCCGATTTCGGTAGGCACCGACTGCTCTATGGGCATCTCTTTCAGCAGTTCGGTCCAGGCCATCAGCGACGATATGGGCGTGCCCAACTGGTGAGCCGTCTCCTTAGACATACCAACCCAGATACGGTTCTGCTCCGACTTGCGCGACGTGCTGAACAGCAACCAAGCCACAATGATGAAGATGACAATGAACCCCAATTCGATAAAGGGAAACATCCGCAGCTGCTTCAGCACCGACGACTCCTCGTAATAGACGTAGCAGGTGCCGTGGTCAAGCAAATTGAGCGCTATCGGGGCGCTCTCGCCTTTCATCTTCTCCAGCCGTTCGGCGAGGCGCGACGGGTCGGCGACGACGGAAGAGTCTATATTGCCCGTGTTGATGACATTGCGGCGCGTGCTGTCGGTGATGATGACCGGTGCCGAGGCGGAGTTGATGACCGTCTCCTGAAAAAAAGACTGCACAAGATTGTCGATGACGACGTGGAGTTTGCCATAGATGGGAGACTCCTGATAGTAGAACGTCACGTACCGGTTTTCGAGGTAAGGGACACTCTGGCTGGAATATTGCTCGATGGCATCCCCCATCTCGCGGATGTTCTTCATGCGGGCAATGCTGTCGGGCACATTGATAGAGGCGTCGATAGTGCCGCCTTGACTGGTGATGATCAGCGGCACCGTCTTGTTTGACGAGATAATCTCATTGTAGAAAGTGAGATCCTCGTCCAATGGCGCCTCGATGATCTTCTTCACCGTTGTGGCAAGTATTCTGGCATGGTTATCCTCTTCAATCTTGATAGAGTTGAAAAAATGTTCTGTTTCGTTTACAATCTGCGCCTTATAGGAGATGGCGCCGGCCCAGATTTCCATCCGTTTGCGCTCCTCCTGCGCAATATTGTTCACCAATTTGTTGGCATAGAAGATAATCACCATATACACAACGGCTGCCGACAGAAACAGCAGCCATTTGAGTTGAGCGCTATGGTCATTCCTTCTCATGGCGAAGGCTTATTCTGCGGCATCAAGCAGTTTGTCGATAATCTGCTCCACCGTAATGCCCTCAGCCTCGGCCTTATAGTTCTTGATAATACGATGGCGGAGAATATTGTGCGCCACAGCCTTCACGTCTTCGATGTCGGGCGAGTACTTGCCGTTGAGCACAGCGTGGGTTCGTGCGCCGATAATGAGGAACTGCGAAGCGCGGGGACCTGCTCCCCAGGCCAGGTAATCGTCGGCCCATTTGTGGGCGAGCGGCGTGCCCGGGCGCGTCAAGGTAGAGAGGCTTACCGCATAACGGTAAACATTTTCGGGCACGGGCACCTTTTGCAACAGCTTTTGGTAAAAGATAATCTCCTCTACCGTAAGCACACGTTGGGGTTCCTGCATAGCGCCGTGGATTGTTCTTTTCACTATCTGCACCTCTTCGTCCTTAGTGGGATAGTCGAGATTGATGTTGAACATAAAACGGTCTTGCTGTGCTTCTGGCAGCGGATAGG
>CAVIPZ010000104.1:0-6650 GCA_963644715.1 bacterium
CACCGCGTTATTGAGCCCAAAGGAGTACTCCCTCAGCCGGCTGATAAAATCGACAACAATATGGATGAAATCTACGACAACGAGATTCTCATCGATGTACAGACCCTGAATATCGACTCCGCTTCATTCACGGACATCGAGAACTTCTGCAACCACGACAAGGAGGCTATGAAGAAAGAGATCCTCTACAACGTGGAATTGCAGGGCAAGCACCGCAACAGAAGAACCGGTTCTGGCGGTATGCTGCTGGGCACTGTTGAAAAAATCGGTGACGCGCTGAAAGGCAAAATCGACCTCAAGGAAGGCGACAAAATCGCCACGCTGGTTTCCTTGTCACTGACTCCGTTGCGCATCGACGAGATCCTTGAAATCCGCGAAGACGTTGACCAGGTTGACATCAAAGGCAAGGCCATCCTGTTTGAAAGCGGCATTTATGCCAAGATTCCGTCCGACCTTCCCGAGAAGCTCGCGCTCTCTGCCCTTGACGTGGCTGGCGCTCCTGCCCAGACCGCTAAACTCTGCAAGCCCGGCGACATTGTAGTCATCATCGGCGCAGGCGGAAAATCAGGTATGCTCTGCTGCTACGAGGCCAAGAAACGCGTCGGCGTCACCGGCAAGGTCATCGGCATGTGCCACAGCCAGAAATCAACCGAACGCCTCCAGAAACTCGGTTTCTGCGATGTCGTGTTTGCCGGCAACGCCTCCGACCCTGTCGCTATGATGGAAAAGATTGAAGAACTGACAAACGGTCACATGGCTGACATCACCATCAACAACGTGAACATTCCGGATACGGAAATGACCTCCGTCCTCTGCACCAAGAACGACGGTATCGTCTATTTCTTCTCAATGGCAACCTCCTTCACCAAGGCAGCCCTCGGCGCCGAAGGCGTAGGCAGCGACGTTACCATGATTATCGGAAACGGCTATACAAAAGGACATGCTGAGATTACGCTGCAGGAACTCCGCGAAAACGAAGACCTCCGCAAAATCTTCACTGAACTCTACGCATAGTCCATTAAATATAGTAGTAATAATTTTTGACGATGGAAAAGGGGAACTCACGTTCCCCTTTTCTGTTTATATCATCCTGGAAAGACTATCAAAGGTCTTTCTGCGTTTTCCACATAAACAGCAGACTCAAGACTGTAATCACCGAACAGGTCACGATGAGCATAGCGGATCCTTTGATGTCGGTGAACCTGATTTCATCCATGAAGATTCCGCGCCCTTGCAGCGTAAAGTCTGCAATGATAGTCAAGGCATTGTGCAGGAAATGCGCCAACACGGGAAGCCACAGCGAGCGGCTCCACAGCAACAGATAGCCCAGATACGCTCCAAGCAGCAGGCGAGGTATAAAGCCGTCAAACTGCAGGTGGGCAAGGCTGAACAACAACGCCGTGAGCCAAACTGCCAGATGCGGCCGCTTGAGCCAGTCGGACAAGAACACCTGCACAGTGCCCCGAAACAGGAACTCTTCGCACAATGCAGGCAAGGCGGCCAGCACCAGCAAGTTGACCGCAAGCGAGCCGTAAGTGTGCCGGGACGTCAACACATTCATAACCTGTTGAGCCTGCGCTGCCGTGGTGTCCATCCATCGCTGCAAACCGGAGAGCGCCTCGGGCAGACGTATGCCCTCATTCCATTGCGACAACGCCGCCACCAACGGCAGCAGCACTATCGACAGCACCAAAACCACATTCACCAGCAAATAGTAAGGTTTACGGTTTGCTTTGTTGTACTGCAGGAACTGTTTGTCCTGGCAATACGAAAACAACAGTGCCGGCACCAGAAACATGCCCACAGAACTGAACGATTGGGAAATCCAAATAGCCACCCGCGACTGCATAATGACCGTCTGGTCGGTGCCGCCCGACACAAGGTAAGCGATTCCGCCACCTATGATGCTGAAAAATATTGTTCCTGCCACCATAAAAAGCAACAGGAACAATAATTGTACGCCTTTCCTCTTTCCCTCGAAGAAAGGCCTTATGAAATCTGTGTTCATTTCACGAATGCTATTACATCGCCTTTCTGAACCTTGTCGCCCTGCTTGGCAACCACCTCGATGAGTTTGCCGCTGTAAAGCGAATGTACCTCCTCGTTCCCGAAGAAAGCGTTCACAAAACAGACCAGATCACCCTCTTTGATATTGGTTCCCAACGGCTTTGCCATTGAAGGCTCATCTACGGAAAGTTCCCAAATCACCTGACCAGACACGGGGGCGGTAATCATCTTGGCATCGGGTTCTTTGGCCAGCACCTTGTCAATGACCTCTTGCTTGACCACCTCGGGCAACTTGACAATCTTGACCACCTCGCGCACGCCTGACTTCTGTTTGGCTTGTGCCAGTGCGGCCTCGAAGTTCTTCTTGGCTCTCCCCTCTTTGTAGTCGATGTACTGGCGCTCGTGCATGGCCAGTTCAAACAGCTCTTCATCGTCCTGTCCGCAGTCCCAACCTTTTTCTTTCATCATGGCACGGTATTTGGGCAGCTCGTCCGGATAGTTGTCTTGCGGAACACCGTCAAAGAACTCGTATCCTTTCTCCTTGGCCAAAGCCACAATTTCAGGGGCAAGTTTGCCAGGCAGTCTGCCGCAGCGGCCGAGAATCATGTCCCACATGTTCTTGTCCATATTCGAGTATCTGGGCTTGCCTTGAGCGGCGGCCAGAATGTTCATCAGCGCGATATTTTTGACATACTGGCTGAATGGCGTAACCAATCCGGGCGTACCGACGCGCGGCCATACATACTGCACCTCGTCGAAAAGCTTTACCAGCAGTTCGTCTTCCGACAGTTCACGCTGCTTGTTCTGGCGCAGTGCCATATTGATGGCATCTTTCAGTCCTTTCAGGTCAGCCATCATAGAGCCCATCATGCCGCCGGGCAGTCCGCAACCCAACAACAGCGAAGTGCAGACCTTGTTTTTCGGCTCCATAAAATAGCCGAGAAAGTCGTCAATGAAGCGTTGGGTAAGCGCACGGGCTTCCATATAAGCGGTCATGTCGATGTCGGCGACCTCAAAGCCGGCATCTCTCAACATAGCCTGAACGGCAATCACGTCAGGGTGTACCATACCCCAAGAGAGGGGTTCCATAGCCACATCCACAATATCCACGCCGTTGCGGCAAACCTCGAGCACAGAGGCCATCGAGAGACCCGGGCCGGTATGTCCGTGATACTGCAGCACAAGATGCGGGTACTTGTCTTTGATAGCCTTCACCAGTTTTCCCAAGGTGGCAGGGCGTCCGATACCGGCCATATCCTTAAGGCCGACCTCCTTGGCTCCATATTCCACATACTTGTCCACAATACTCATATAATGCTCTACCGTATGCACGGGAGAGTGTGTTATGCTCAAGGCGGCCTGCGAAATCATGCCGACCTCGTTGGCATACTTGATTGAGAGTTCCATGTTGCGGTAATCGTTCAGTCCGCAGAAAGAGCGTACCACATCCACGCCCTGTGCTTTTTTCACCTTGAACATCAGACGGCGCACGTCGGCGGGTACAGGATACATACGCAAGCCGTTTAGTGCGCGCTCCAGCATTTGGGTCTGTATGCCAGCCTCCCGCAACGGCCTTGTCCACTCGCGGACGGCATAGTTGGGGTTTTCGCCATACATCAGGTTCACTTGCTCAAAGGCGCCGCCGTTAGTCTCGACACGGTCAAAGCAACCCATCTTCACGATTACAGGCGCAATTTCCTTAAGTTGGTCCACGCGTGGCTGATACTTTCCTGAAGACTGCCACATATCGCGATAAACCAGACAAAATTTTATTCTTTTAGCCATAATTTTAGTATTAAAATATTGTTTATCAATTTATTGTGTTTGCAAATCATTTTTTTCTTCCTTTTCTTCAACATTTATGACCAGACCGTCATAGCCCAGAAAGACATGCTCGGGCAATTCTTTGGACACCTCTTCGTAAAGCCCCATATCGTGGGAGACGTGCGTGAGATAGGCGCGTCGGGGCTCAAGTTGCCGGATGACCCCTAATGCCTGCTCGAGGTTGAAATGCGAATAGTGGATCTCTTTGCGCAACGCGTTGATGACCAAGACATCCAGATTCTTGAGTTTGGCCATCTCCGTCTCTGAAATGAAACTGGCATCTGTGATGTAGCCGAAATTGCCTATGCGGTAGCCCAATATCGGCAAACTGAGATGACGTACCCTGACGGGAACTACCGTTACACCCTTCACCTGAAAACACTCCTCCTTTACCTGACACAACTGCAACGAAGGTACCCCGGGGTATGGATGAGGCTTGAAAGCATAATCATAGTCCTTGTGAATCACATTCAGCACACGCTGCAACCCGTAGATTTGCACAGGCGATTTGCGGAGAAAACAGACGGGCCTGATGTCGTCAATGCCGCCGATGTGGTCCTTATGTTCATGGGTAGTCAAGATGGCGTCCACCTCGTCAATATGCTGACGCAGCAACTGCTGGCGCAAGTCCGGACCGGCATCGATGAGCATTTTCACATCACCGGTTTCAATGAATGCTGAAGTACGCAGCCGCTTGTCTTTCAAGTCTGTAGAAGAACAAACGCGGCATTTGCATCCCACCACGGGAACGCCTTGTGAAGTTCCGGTTCCTAACAATGTTATCCTCATCGCGGTCACAGTCACACGTCCTAAAACGTGCGCAAAGATACAAAAAAGAGAACATCTCCCACGTTCTGAAACGATATTTTTTTATCGTTTCAGAACGGCTGCGGCACTGCGGCGGCGATTGGCTGTTTTTTGTATTTTTGCTCTCAATTTAAAATCGAAAGCAATGACCCCGTTTACACCTTCAGACTTGGCATTCCTGCAGCAGAGGGGCAGCACGCCCGAGCAGGTAGAGCAGCAACTTGAACTTTTCAGCAAAGGTTTCGGATACGCCGACATAGACCGTCCTGCCGTTCTTGGCGACGGCATCCTCAAACTGGAAGAGGACGAAATTGAAGAACTGGCCGCCGACTATATCGATATGGCAACCGGCAAGAAAGCGGTGAAGTTCGTGCCCGCCTCGGGTGCTGCCTCTCGGATGTTCAAAGACCTGTTCCTGTACCTCACCGACAAGTCGGAAGAGAGCCGCTGCAAGGCTTTACAGTTTCTGGCAGACCTGCCCCAATATCCGTTCTACGAGGCATTGGATGCAGAACTTGCCAAAACAGGGCATCATTTGGACCAAGAAATCAGGGGCGGCAACGTTGAACTGATCCTCAACTGCCTGTTGCAGCCCGGCGGACTCAATTACAGTTCGTGCCCTAAAGGGTTGCTGCCGTTTCATCGCTATGCCGACCGCATCCGCACAGCGCTCGAGGAGCATCTGGTAGAGGCGGCGCGTTATGCAGCCATCGACGGGCATTGCCATTTGCACTTCACCGTATCGCCGCAACACAAAGACGAGTTTGAAGCTTTTGTTGAAAAAACAGTGCCCTGTTACGAAGAACGCTACCATGTCAAATATACCATTGACTTTTCTGTGCAAGACCCATCAACCGACACGATAGCCGTGAATCCTGACAACAGCCTCTTCCGCGACGAAAACGGGCATCTGCTTTTCCGCCCCGGCGGGCACGGCGCATTGATTCACAACCTCAACCGACTCGACTGCGACTTTGTCTTTATCAAGAACATCGACAACGTAGTGCCCGAGCGCGACATCGAGGTCACCGTGACCTACAAGAAAGCCCTGGCCGCCTATATGCTGCAGTTGCAGAACCGACTGTTCCAATATCTGCACGTCCTCGAAAACGGGAAACCTGACAATATGATGCTGTGCGAAATGCTGGACTTTGCCGAAACAGAACTGATGATTTCGTTAGACGGCGACTTCACGGCAGAAACACTCTACAAAAAAATGAACCGCCCGTTGCGCGTATGCGGCATGGTGAAAAACGAAGGAGAACCCGGCGGCGGACCATTCTGGGTGTGCAACGAAGAGGGCGACATTTCGCTCCAGATTGTGGAATCTTCCCAAATTGACAAATCTGACCCCGAACAGAAACAGATGATGCAACTGTCAACCCACTTCAATCCCGTAGATATGGTGTGCGCACTGAAAGACTATAAAGGGCAAGCTTTTGACTTGCTGAAATATGTTGACCCCAACACGGGCTTCATCTCCTCCAAGAGTGTCGGCAGCCATACCATCCGGGCAATGGAACTGCCGGGGCTTTGGAACGGTGCCATGAGCGACTGGATTACCGTATTCGTGGAAGTGCCCGCCAAGACTTTCAATCCCGTAAAGACGGTTTTCAACCTGCGTAACAGATAAGAAATTAAATGACGGGGGGGGGCAAGTTCTTTTATTTGTCCCTCTTTTCGAGCGTAATGCCGAAATCAGACACGCCTTTCACCGTCTCTTGCCGCATGCCTTGCGTGACGGTAAATGCATAGGTTCCCGAGAACGGGAACCTGACATTAGGCTGAAAAAGGAACTTGTTGTCTTTGATGCGTCCTTTGCCCTTGCCGGTCCATTTTCCGAACTTATCGCACAAGATAAAGCCCAGCGTATCCTGTTCGCTATGGCCGTCGGGGTATTTTGTCTGCATAAAAACATAAAAATTCTGCGTCTCAAAATCCGTCGTGTTGCGGAGATTGATATAGAAATCGTAATAAACGGACGAGTCGGGAATATCGACGTAAAAGGTAAG
>CAVIPZ010000105.1:0-6635 GCA_963644715.1 bacterium
GCCTACATCATTCCCGACAAAATCAAATATTTAGACGAATAGATTATGAACATCATCGATGGCAAAGCATGCGCAAAGCAGATTAAGGACCAAATAGCCAAAGAGGTAGATCTCATCCGTTCCATCGGTTTAAGAGTGCCTAAATTGGCCATCATACTCGTAGGCGACCGTGCCGACAGTCTTTCCTACGTACACAGCAAAGAAAAGACTTGCCAATCGCTTGGAATGGATTGCGCCGTCAGTCTGTTGCCGTCGAGCACGACGGAAGCCGAGGTGCTTGACCTGGTTGACAAGTACAACCAAGACCGTTCCATAGATGCCATTCTGATTCAGCTTCCGCTGCCGGACGGTATGGACACGGCCCGGATTTTAGAATCGATAGATTATCGCAAAGATGCTGACGGGCTGCACCTTATGAATGTCGGGCTGCTGCATTTGGGCGAGCCCTACGTGATGCCGTGTACGCCTAAAGGCATCATCACGCTCTTGCAGACTAACGGAATTGAGATTGCCGGCAAACATGCCGTCGTCATCGGCCGCAGCCAATTGGTAGGCGAGCCGACGGCGCAACTGCTTATCCGCCAAAACGCTACCGTAACGCTTTGCCATTCCCACACGCGCAACCTTTCGTCCATCACCCGCATCGGCGACATTGTCATCACTGCTGCCGGCTGTCCCGGTCTGCTTAAACCGGAAGATTTCAAAGAGGGCGCTGTGCTGATAGATGTGGCCATCAACCGGACAGAAAACGGACTCGAGGGCGATGTCTATAGCGAACGAACCCGTGAGGCTTTGTCGCAACGGTTAAGCGCAGCAACCCCCGTGCCAGGCGGGGTTGGACCTATGACCATCGCTATGCTGATGCAGAACGTTTTGGACATTTACAAAATCAAGAACAAAAACTGACGAATACGCTTGCGCAAATCCTCTTATTCGTAGTAATCGTATTTGAGGTGTTTGACAGTGATGCCCTTGTTGATGAGTTGTTTCAGCGAGTCGATGCCGATTTTGAGATGCCGGAGGCTGTAGTTCAGTGTCACGTTTTTGTCTGACGCTTCGGTCTTGATGCCGTCGGGCAACATAGGCTGGTCAGACACCAGCAGCAACGCGCCCGTAGGGATGCGGTTGTAGAACCCCACAGAGAAGAGCGTGGCCGTTTCCATGTCCACGGCGGTGGCCCGTATTTTCCGCAAATAGTCTTTGAATTTATTGTCATGCTCCCACACGCGGCGGTTCGTCGTATAGACAGTGCCGGTCCAATAGTCGAGGCTGTAGTCGCGGATAGTGGTAGAGATGGCTTTTTCCAGATTAAAAGCGGGCAAAGCGGGCACTTCTGGCGGAAAATAGTCGTTGGAGGTGCCTTCGCCTCTGATGCCGGCAATGGGCAACAGCAGTTCTCCGACGCCAATGTTGTCTTTCAAGCTGCCGCATTTGCCCAAAAAAAGCACTGCCTTAGGCTGTATGGCCGTCAGCAGGTCCATAATGGTTGCCGCATTGGCACTCCCCATCGAGAAATTGATGATGCTGATGTTCTGGAAAGTGGCACAAGGCATTGGTTTGTCTTCGCCTATTACTTGTGAGCCGGTCAATTCGGCAAATCGCTGCACGTAATTCTGAAAATTGGTCAGCAGTATATACTTGCCAAAATTTTCTACGGGCAATCCCGTATAGCGGGGCAGCCAGTTTAGCGCGATGTCATCTTTTGTGTTCAAAACCATAGCTTTGTAATTGATAAGGTGTTGTTATTCTTCGGGTTATGTTTTCAGTTCAACCACCGTGACGCCGCTGCCGCCCAATTCGAGCATCTCGTCATGAAAAGCGGCCACATCGTGGCGGCGCGAAAGCTGCTCCCTGACGACTTTCCGGAGGATACCGTTCCCTTTTCCGTGCAAAATACGCACATTACGGACACTCAACAAGGAGGCCTCGTCAAGATAGTCAGACAATTCCATGAGCACATCATCGGCACGATAACCGCGCAGGTCGAGCGTGCTGTTGAAGTTAGACAGTTTTTTGTTCATAGCTTCGCCCAAGGTGCCTTCGTTGTAGCGAACCACAGTGCCGCGTTGTATTGTCCGGGCCTCTTTTTTGCTTATTTTGGTGAGTTTCTGCAAGTCCGTTTTCAAGGTTACGGAGTTGAACGCTATGGTGGCATCGTTTCCGCTGATGCCGGTTACATTGCCCGTAATCTGCATGTCGGCCATAAACACGGTGTCGCCTACGCGGATTGCCGTATCTTCTGCAACTTCTGCACTTTTCTTCTCTTTGCGCATACTCTTTTTTATCGGAACTGCAGGTATCAGTATCTTTTTCTGTTCAATGCTCTCTATTTCCTGTTTCAGTTCCTCTTTCAGCCGGTTCACGTTCTGCCGCGCCTCTTTGGTCTTGCCGCTCTCTGCCTTAGCCTCTTTGATGTCACGTATAGTCTTCTCTATCACCTTGTTGGCACTTTCAACGATGCTGTTGGCCTGATTTTTGGCTTGCTGCAGAATGTCCTTTCGTTTTTTCTCTAGGTCGAGAAAACGGTCGGTATAGTTCTGGATCATCTCAGCCAACTGTTCGTCAGCGGCATGTACCTGCTTTAAAGTCTGTTCTGTCTCAGCCTTGGCATTCTCGATTTCTTCGAGTTTGCGTTCGTAGTCAATTTGCGCGGTGCCGGTTCTGCATATAGCCCGCTGTATAATCTGCTCGTCCAGTCCAATGTGCCGGGCGATTTCGTAGGTGAATGAGCTTCCGGGTTTCCCTATTTTGAGTTTGTAGAGCGGTTTCAGGTTATCGGTATCGTAAAGCATAGCCCCGTTGATGGCTTCGGGATGCGTGTCAGGAAACATTTTCAAGTCGCCATAATGCGTTGTGATGATGCCGAAAGCGCCGTGTGCGTAAAAACTTTCCAATATCGACTCGGCCAGCGCGCCGCCCAACACGGGCTCTGTGCCTGACCCGAACTCGTCGATAAGGAATAGGGAACGGCTGTCCAGATTCTCGTCCATGGCTTTAAGGTTCGACAAATGCGAACTGTAGGTGCTGAGGTCGTTCTCAATAGACTGCTCGTCGCCGATGTCTATGAAGATGTGCTCGAAGATGCCCATGTCGGAGGTGCTGTCCATAGAGACCAGTAATCCGCATTGCATCATATATTGCAACAGTCCCATGCACTTGAGGCAAACGGACTTTCCGCCGGCATTGGGACCGGATATGATGAGTATGCGCTGCTCTTTTGTCAGCGACACGTCAAGCGGCACTACCTTTTTCCGGTTTTTCTTTAAGGTCAGAAAGAGCAGCGGGTGAACCGCTTGTTTCCATTCCATTTTCTGCTCCGGAAAGATATGTGGCAGCGTTGCCTGTATATCGACAGCAAGCAAGGCCTTGGCTCGCAAAAAGTCGTACTGTCCCATCAGTTGCTGTGCTTGCAGCAGATCGGGGATTGTGGGGCGTATTTTCTCGCTCAGGAGTGTAAGAATACGGATGATTTCGCGGTGCTCGGCATTTGCCAATTCGCGCAGTTCGTTGTTGGCGTCAAACACCTCTGTCGGTTCAATGAAGACGGTTTGGCCCGTAGCGGACTCGTCGTGTACAAAGCCTTTGAGCCGGCGTTTGAATTGTGCCGCCACGGGGATACACAGCCGTCCGTTGCGCACGGTCATCTCGGCATCGTCCTTTACAAGACCGTCTTGTTTGGCGGCATTGAGGATTTTTCGCACCTGTCTGTCGGCAGCGTTCGAGATGCGGTTCATCTCGCTGCGGATACGGCAGAGTTCATCGGAAGCATTGTCCCGTATCTGACCTTTGTCGTCGAGTATGCGGTTGAAATCTGATATCAGTTCACGCTGCAGCGGCATCTCCTCGCAGAGTTCCCAGAGGTGCGGATAACGCTTTTCTTCCTCGTTGCGACTTCTGAAATAGACGAATATGTTGGTGATAGACAGAATAAAGGCGCGGAGGCAGGCCAAGTTTTCCGGTTCAATGTAGGTGCCGTCAACTTGAAGATGTTTGAGCACTGCACGCAGGTCGTAGAAATCCTGGGCAGGGAAAGGCTCGTCAAAAAGGAGCAGTTGCCGAAACTCTTCCACACGCTCCAGTTCGGCCATGATGGCATCAATGTCCGTCATCATGGCGACACGGTTCACATAGTCTTGTCCGATAGGGCAGATGCAGTGTTGCAGCAGCAGTTTCCGTATGGCGCTGAAACCTATTTTTTCTTCAAAATTATGGGGATAGAGCATAGCATGTCAGGCAAAAAGTGTAGCGGCAGTGCAGCGGGTGACGGTAAGGTCGGCATATTCGCCGATCTGGTGATGGCCGCGCGGGAATATGATGACTTTGTTCTGGCTGTTGCGGCCGTAGAGTTGGTCGGCAGAGCGTTTTGACACACCCTCTACGAGCACACGGAACGTTTTGCCGATGTCACGTCGGTTGCTTTGCAGCGAGAGTTCGCCCTGCAGGGCAATAATTTCCTCAAGGCGGCGGGTTTTTTCCTCGTCCGGGATATCGTCTTTGAAGCGTTTGGCCGCCATAGTGCCGCCACGCTCCGAATATTTGAACATATAGGCATATTCGTAGCCCACTTCGCGCATCAGAGAAAGGGTCTGCTGGTGGTCTTCCAATGTCTCTCCACAAAAACCGGCTATGATGTCCGTCGAGATGGCACAGTCGGGCATCAAGGTCTTGATGCGCTGCACCCGTTCCATATAGTATTCGCGGGTATATACCCTGTTCATCCTTTTCAGCACGCTGTTGCTGCCCGACTGCACGGGCAAGTGTATGTATTTGCAGATGTTGTCATACTTGGCGATGGTTTCTATCAGTTCGTCTGACAGGTCTTTAGGATGCGAGGTGGCAAAACGAACGCTCAAGTCGGGCGACATTTCCGCCACTTTTGCCATAAGGCCGGCAAAAGTCAGCGCCTTTCCGTCTTCGTTCCAATGGTAGGAGTTCACGTTCTGGCCAAGCAGGGTCACCTCTTTGTAGCCGTCGCAGAGCAGTTGTTCCACCTCGTTCATGATAGTTTTAGGGCTGCGGCTGCGTTCGCGTCCGCGCGTATAGGGCACTACGCAATAGGTGCAGAAGTTGTTGCAGCCGCGCATAATGGAGACAAAGGCAGACACGCCGTTGAGGTCATAACGCAAAGGCATAATGTCGTGATAGGTTTCCTCTTCAGACAGCATCACGTTGAACTGGGCTTCACCATGTTCCGACTCGGCTATCAGTGACGGAAGCGAGCGGTAGGCATCCGGGCCGGCAATGAAGTTGAGCACGGGCTCTGTCTGCAGCAGTTCCTCTTTCATCCGTTCTGCCATACAGCCGATGAGCCCGACTTGCAGGCGCGGCCGTTTGCGTTTGAGCGATTCCAGTTCATTGAGGCGCTTGTGGATGCGCTGCTCCGCCTTGTCGCGGATTGAACAAGTGTTGAGAAGCACAAGATCGGCCTCCTGTATGGAATCAGTAATATGGTAAGTGTCTTTTAATATGGATGCAACAACTTCACTGTCTGCAAAATTCATTTGGCATCCGTAAGTTTCGATGTACAGTTTTTTCATAGGGGCAAAAGTACAAAAAAGGGCATCTTTAAGATGCCCTTTTTCCATTTATTCATTTAAACTTACAAACATAAAACACCAAAATGAAAAGAAAAAACAACGCTGCTTTTTTAGCAGATTATTTCTTCATGAATTTCTTGGTTGTGCCGTTCATGCTGACAAAGTACATGCCAGACTCAAGACCGGCAACGTTGATTTGGGCATTGCCTTGAACGTTTTCAGTCATAACGATTTGTCCCAGCATATTGCTGATTTCAGCAATGCCTTCGCCGGTTACGTTCAGCACGTTGGTGGCAGGGTTAGGATATACGGCAAACGTTTCAACTTCGTTGTCTTCGATGCCTGTGCCTGTAGAGACGGTTACGTCATCAAGGCAGAAACCGAACACGTCGTTTGATACGACATTGATGGCGACAAATTTGGTGCCTGCAGGATAGCTGTAGGTAAATTCAGTCCATTCAGCGTCAACTTCTACTTTGTTGCCTTCTGAAATTTTTGTGAAGCTGGTCGTCTGGTTGTCGGTAGAAGAAGCATACACCACAAATGATTCTGCACCATACGAGTCAGTTAATGCTCTTGCAAAGAAAGAGAACGTGCCGGCATTGCCGTTCAGTTGTGAGCTGACAATCCAGTCGTTGTTCGGAGGTGTGGTAGCAGCCCAAGCAACCAAATACTTGTCACCAGAATGAGCAGGATAGTTTTCGCTCAGGTCTTGGCTTGCCTGGCTCGGGTTGAAAACCATGAATGCCATAGGCTGGTAAGCGTTTTCCCAAGTGATGCCGGTCATACCGTAGGTTTCGGATTCATCCAAATCATAGAAAGTCCATGCGCCGGCAGGGTTGATGGTGAAGTCGGCATAACTTTCAAAATTGTCTGTGTATTGGGCATTTGCAACAGCAAAAGCGCACAGAACCAATGCTAAAGAGAAAAATTTCTTCATAGATTTAAAATTTTAGTTTGACTATTAATGATGTTCGTTTTTTTAACGGGGCAAATGTAGCAATTATAATGTACGCTCGGCATTTTTTATCATAAAAAAATTCAAAGATAGATTCAAGTGGCAAAGTTATAAAAAACATGCGCCGGGAAATCGAAAGA
>CAVIPZ010000106.1:0-6560 GCA_963644715.1 bacterium
CTGCACGGGCACTGCCTACACCTACACCGTCACGGTAATGCCTGAGGTGGTGATGGATGCCGTCAGCGACCAGACGCTGTGTGTGGGCGAAAGCTCCGCAGCGGTGCACTTCACCAGCAGCATCACCGACGGCGCCGTCACCTACGCCTGGACCAACAGCGACACGCGCACGGGCCTGGCAGCCGGCGGAAACGGCGACATCGCCTCCTTCACGGCAGCCAACCCGACGTTGTCCGACCTTGCCGCCACCGTGACGGTAACGCCGACCTACACCTACGGCGGAACTTCCTGCACAGGCGACAGCCGCAGCTTCGGCATCACGGTACGTCCGTCCATCCTCACGCCCGGCGCGTTCGAGCTTGACTGCCCGGCCGACATCACGCTGACGCTCGACTACGGCGAGTGCGGCAGCCACATCGACATCGGCACGCCCGACACGGAGAGCCACATGAGCGGCATGACGGTAACGGTCAGCAACGACGCCCCGGCAGACGGCATCTTCCCTGAGGGCACGACCACCGTGACCTGGAAAGCCACCGACGAGTGCGGCGCATCGCTCACCTGCACGCAGCTGGTGACCGTCAGTTACCCGCCGTGCGGCACGCCGGCCGACTCCGTGGCTGACGCCAACGGCTACAAGTACTCATCCGTGCGCATCGGCTGCAACTGCTGGACCGGCGAGAACCTGCGCACCACCACCTATATGGACCCGGCCACCTGCACGGCAGGCGCGCCTGTGGCATCATACCGCTCCTATATGGACAGCGACTCCCTGGAGGCCATCTACGGCAAGCTTTACACCTGGTACTCCGCCGTGAACGTGCCCGAGGGCGACGACTCGGCAACGCCCGCAACGCAGACCACGGCCGGCGGCGCAACCTACGTGCAGGGCATCTGCCCGTGCGGCTGGGCCATGCCGACACCCGAGGAGTACCTCGACATGCTGATGCACAGCGGCGGCGCAGTACACGCCAAGGAAGCCGACAGCCGCTACTGGCTGCCCGGCACTGAAGGACAGGCCCCGCTCAGCGGCTTCGACGCACGCGGCGCAGGCTACTGGGACGCTTCCACCGAGCGCTACCTCAACCTGATGGGCCAGACCGACTTCTGGACCGCCACCTCAGACAACAACGCCGCCACGGCCAAGTCGGTAGAGATAAATTATTATTGCGAAGACGGCATCGTCAAAGACCTCGACAAGGGTCTCGGACTGAGCATACGCTGTATCCGCAAGAAATAATGGTATAAATTTTGGTTGAAGAGAGGGATGCGCTTGCGTGCCCCTCTCTTTTTTTTGTGTTTTGTTTTGCGTTTTTTGTTAACAGGGCAGCAAAACGAATTTAGAGCTTAGAGCTTAGAATTTAGAGCTTAGAACTTAGAGCTTAGAGCTTAGAACTTAGAAGCGTTACGCGTATCGTCCCTCTTCAATTCCTCATTCCTCATTCCTAATTCCTAATTAAGTCTTACGTCAGCCCAAGCCACGCGCGCCGGACGAAAAGAGTCTTAAGTCTAAATTTTCCGTTTCCCTGCCTGTAGCGCTTCTTTTTTTCGGAATTGTTGCGGTGTCATGCCCGCGCGCTGCTTGAAATAGCGGCAGAAGAACGAATCGTCGCTGAAATGGTAGTCCCATGCGATCTCTTTGATGGACTTGCCGCTGGTTTTCAGCGTGAGTTTCAGTTGCAGCACCACAAAGTGGTCAATCAGGGTTTTGGCAGAGTGCCCCGTGACGGTGCTGGCTATCGTGTTCAGGTATTTGGGTGTGATGTTCATCCGTTGGGCATAGTACTTCACGTCGCGGCATTCGCGGTACCGTGCCTCCATCTCCATCATAAAGCGGTTGAACAGGTCGCGCATTCTTGGGGTGCCGCTTTCCGTTTTCTGCTGGTCAGGATTGCGGTACAGGTAGTCGTGGAATCCCAAAAAGAAAGCTTTGAGTTGAAGCAGCACAAGTTGGTCCAGACAGATGCACTCAGGCTGGTCAAAGTAGAGTTTCAGCAGTCCGAACATTCCGTTGATGATGTTGGTCAGCATGGGCGTTTCGTTGCGGCAGCGGTCGGCCTTGAGGCGCGAATAGACCGTCTGCTCCAATTGAAGGCTTGCTTCGCGCAGCAGTGAGGCGTCATAGCGCAACGCTTCCGCCTTGAAATCATCGCTCCGCTCTTTTATGGAGATGACATCGTTGGGAAAAAACGTGAGCACCGAACCGGGCATCAACTGCCATTGCGAGAAGTTAACCCCTATCGTTACGCTCCCGCTGCGGCATATCATAATCATGCCATAGTCGAGAACCAGCTGCTCGGGCAGCCACTCGCGCAGGTCGGTCTCCCGAAGCGAGACACTCCGGGTAGGCTGCATCTCTATGTCCTTGATTGTCAATTTGCGCATAGCAGTATTTGTGTTGTTCCGATATGTGGCGCAAATATCGGCTTTTTATGGATTATAATGCTAAAAATGTTCTCAAAAATACCATTTTCAAAGAAATATGTGCAATGCCTGTCTCTCGCAAAGATTCTACTTTTGCAGCCGCAAAAAAAAGGCAAATAAAGACAGATGAATAGCAGAAAAATGGTGTGTGCAGTGCTTTTGCTGCTGCTCTTTGGCGGCACAGAAGCCCAGACGCAGCGTAGGATAACGGTGGACGAACTTTTCGGTCTTGTAGAGCAGGGAAGCCGTGCGTTGGCGGTGCAGAAGAGCGGCGCGGAGTCGGCAAGGCTTGGTGTTGAAGAAGCCAAAAGCGAACGTTTGCCCGACATTGCCCTCTCGCTGTCGGCCAGTTACAACGGCAATGTGGTGATGACGGACCGCAATTTCACCAATGCGCAGACGTTTGAGTCGCCTCATTTCGGAAACTCGTTTGCACTGGAAGCCCGGCAGACGGTCTATGCGGGCGGTGCCGTCAATGCAGGCATCCGACTGGCCCAATTGCAACACCAGCAGAGCGAGAACGGTGTCGCGCTCACCCGCAGCCAACAGCGCTTCATCGCTTTAGGACAGTACCTCGACCTGTACAGGCTCGCCAACGGCATCATTGTCTATGACAGCAACATCGCGCTCACGGCAAAACTCATTGACGACATAGAGGCCAAATTTGCGCAAGGCATGGCGTTGAAGAATGACGTTACCCGCTATGAGCTGCAGATGGAGTCTTTGAAACTGGCAAAACGCAAACTCGAAGACCAGAAACTGATAATCAACTACCGCCTTTGCCAGACGCTCGGGCTTGAGGGTACAGAAATAGTGCCTGACATAAACCTCGACAATGCCGGCTCGGAGGCACTGACAGAAAGCGACTTGCAGCAACAGGCTGCCCGGCAGTCGCTGCAGCTGAAACGGTCTGAAATAGATACCCGCATAGCAGACCAGCAGCTCAAACTGGCCAAGAGCGAGATGCTGCCCAAGGTGGCGGCCGTGGCTGTTGACAATTTTTCCGGCCCTTACAACTACGACATTCCGCCGATCAACAACAACTTCAACATTTGGTATGTCGGCATTGGGGTCAACTACTCATTCAGTTCGCTCTACAAGAGCATTCGGGGGGTCAGGAGAGCCAAGGCGCAGGTGCAGCAGAGCCGGGAGGCGTTCCAGCTTGCCCAAGAGAGCGTCTGCAACGAGATGCAGCAGGCGTACGTTTTGCACCGTCAGGCCTTTGCCGAACTGCACACTTGCCTCAAAAACGTGGACCTGGCCAACCAGAACTATCAGGTGATCAACGACCGCTATTTGGGGCAACTTGCACTCATAACCGACATGCTCGATGCCTCAAACATAAAGCTCGGGGCCGAGTTGGAAGAGGTGAACGCCCGCATCAACATTGCCTATACCTACTATAATGTATTGTATGTGGCTGGACAGTTGTAAGCGGTGCAAGGCTATCATTTATCAAGAAAGAAAAAACACAGAAAATAAAAGAGAGGATGAAAGACAAGAAAAAGATAAAAAGGGTTTATAATGCAGTGATTATCGTGTTGTTGGTTGCGGCGGTGGTGTATGCGTTCAGCAATTTGGTGCATTGGGGCGGCGAATATACCGACGATGCGCAGGTGCAGCGCCACATCACCCCGATACACACAAGGGTGCAAGGTTTCATCAAGGAGATCCGCTTTGAGGAGTACCAGCATGTGAAAAAGGGAGACACCTTGGTAGTACTGGAGGATGCCGAATACCGGCTGCAGCTGGCGCAGGCCGAAGCCAACTGGCGCGGGTCAAAGTCGGGCACTTCAGCCATCAGCGCCGGCATGAACACCACCGCCAGCAACGTGCAGGTGGCTTCGGCGGGCATTGAGGAGGCCAAAGTGAATATGCAGAACGCCCAAGACGACTATGAACGTTACGAGGCTTTGTTGCAGAAAGGGGCCGTGACTCGACAGCAGTATGACAATGCCCGGGCCAAGTATGAGGCGGCCAAGGCGCGCTATGCCCAAGCCTCTGCCAGCCGGCAGTCGGCGGCGCTGGTCAAGGACGAGCAGCAGCAGTTGCTTACCCAGAACACTGCGGGCGTAAGTGTGGCGGAAGCTGCCGTGAACCTCGCCCTCCTGAACCTCTCCTATACTGTCATCGTTGCCACTGCCGACGGCGTGATGGGCAGAAAAGAAATCCACGAGGGGCAACTCGTGCAGCCTGGCCAGATGCTGGCGCGCATCGTTGATGACGACCAAGTGTGGGTCATCGCCAACTACCGCGAAACGCAGCTCAAGAACATTGCTGCCGGCGACCATGTGCGCTTCACCGCCGATGCCTTGCCCGGCGTAGTCTTCAACGGTACGGTGCAGTCGTTCAGTCCTGCCACGGGCGCAGCCTATTCCACTGTGGCTGCCGACAACGCCACCGGCAACTTTGTGAAAGTGGAGCAGCGCGTGCCCGTGCGCATCACCCTCACCGCCGACAACAAGCCCGCCGATGTGGAGAAACTCAAGGCCGGGCTCAATGTGGAGTGCAAGGTCAAGCAAAAATAGCCGGCATCATTAATCATAGCAGATCGTCACACCATGCCAGGACCACCACCGCTTAACGGACCTTTTACCATGCCGATGTTCAACGGCTTTGTGCCGCGCAAGATACAGCCATGGATCTATCTCGTGTTCGCTTTCATGTTTCAGATGTCGGGCGGAATGTATGCCGGCGCGCTGCCGCAGGTGATGGGCGACACTTGCCTGATGCGCGAGGATGTGCTGATGATCATCCTTTGCGGCGTTGTGGGCGTGAACATGCCGTTTCCGTTTTTGTTCCGTTTCAAGTTCCGTTTCACCAACCGGCAGTTGCTGATTACGGCCGCCTCCGTGATAGCCGCCTGTAACTTTCTCTGCACCCTCACGCAGAGCCTTCCGGTGCTGTGTGTGCTCTCTTACCTGTGCGGCTTCTTCAAACTGTGCGGCACCTTTGAGTGTATGTCGAACATACAGCTGTGGATGACGCCCAAACGCGACTTTACCATCTTTTTCCCGTTGCTGTACTGTTTTGTGCTCGGCAACATGAGCCTCTCTCCCTGGGTGGTCACCAAGCTGACCTATTGGCTGCAAAGCTGGCATGCAATGCACTATCTGATGTGCGTCATCATGTTGGCGATTGTGTTGCTGGTGATGCTGCTCACCCACGACTTCCGCTTTATGAAGCCGCTGCCGCTGGTGAGTCTCGACTGGCTGGGCTGTATGCTTTGGTCGGCCCTTATGATCGAGATCATCTTCCTTTTCAACTACGGGGAGTTTTACAATTGGTGGGACGGGCAGACGTGGCGCACCGTGCTTTTTATGGTTCCGGTGACGTTTTATTTTGCCGTACAGCGGATGTTGCACATCAGGCATCCGTTCATAGCCAAAGAAGCATGGAAATTCAAAAAGCTGGTGCCTTTGTTGTTGCTGTTTGTCCTGATGGAACTCATCAGCGCCACGCCCAAGGTGCTGCAGAATGCCTTTGTGGGGCGCGTGCTCCACTTTGGGGCCACCACCACTGCCGTGCTCAATCTGATGGAGTGGGGCGGCACCATATGCGGCTGCCTCTTTGTGCTGCTTTGGTGCCACATATTGAAGAAAAAGTTCACCACATTGCTTACCATAGGCTGTGCCACGCTGGTGGGCTACGAGGTGCTGATGTATTTTCTCATATTCCCGGGACTCAACCTCGAGATGCTCTATCTGCCCTCGTTCGTGCGCACCTTCGGCATCGCCATCTTTTTCACCGCCATCACCATCTATCTCGAAGAGATGATGGGTTTCAAATACTTCTTTATGGGGCTCACGATGGTAGGACTCATCCGCAACGGGGTGGCAGAGACCATCTTTTCGGGTATTTACAGCCGGTATTTGCGTTACAGCATTTGCGACAACCTGGTGCGGGGCATCCCCTACGATGCGGCGCAGGCCATGATGATAAGCGTCAAGCATCTTTTCGGAACCACTTGTCTGGTGGGAGTGGTGGTGTTGTTTGTATTCTTGCTATGGAACGTGCAGCCTGTACGCTCTACATTGCTTAAAATACCCTACTGGAACTTCGTCGGCAAGAAAGTAAAGGAAGAGATGAAAGCGGAAGAAGGAATGAGGAATGAGGAATTGAGGAGAGACAACATG
>CAVIPZ010000107.1:0-6505 GCA_963644715.1 bacterium
GCCAACGTACGCACTTCAGGCTTGGTGAGATTGCCGAGCGGAAATAGAGTCCGTTGCAATTGCTCGCTGGAGAGCCGCCACAGAAAATAGGTCTGGTCTTTACGGAGGTCTTTGCCTTTACGCAGGAATGTGTGGCCGTTGTGAGAACCGAGACGGGCATAATGGCCGGTGGCGAGCAGGTCACAGTGCATCTCGTCGGCAAACTCGAGAAGCCGCCCCCACTTGATGACGGGATTGCAAAGCACACAAGGGTTGGGAGTACGGCAGTTCAGGTATTCGTCAATGAAATTCCGGATGACGGTTTCCCGGAAGAGGTTTCGGGCATCTACGATGTGGTGCTCAAAACCCAGCCGCTGTGCCAGATGCCTGGCTTCGGCGATGGAGTCCATCGAGCAGCACCCCTTTTCGCGGGCTATGCAACTCTCTGAAATGGAATCGAAAGTCCTGAATGTGACCCCGATCAGTTCGTAACCCTGTTCTTGCAGCAAGATGGCGGCCACGCTGCTGTCAATGCCGCCGCTCATGGCTATCAAAACTCTTTTCTTCGTCATTCTGCTGTTGTTGGTTGAGGTTTTTCTTTGGTGGTATCCGCGATTTCAGCAGAGACCGGCGCCTGATCAGTGACGTCGGCCGAGATGTCAACGTCAACCTGTTGGGCAATCGTGTCTTGCAAGGCCATTTTCTGCTTCTTTTTCATGATGAGGGTCGAGGCTTCCGACAGGAGTTTCTCGGCATCTTCTTCATCGCCCATATAGTATTCGATGGATTTGTTGAACTGCTCGCGCGTGACGTGATACCGGTCAAAAAGGTCTTTATAGTATTCTTTGGTGCTCTTGAATCGGTTCAAGGTGTCTTCGGGGTTCATTCCTACCACGCTTTCAATAAGGTAGCTCTCGGCTATGAGTTTCACCATAGTGCTTCGTCCGATCAGGTTTTCGGGCTTTTCTTGCACCTGTTTTTTGTGGCAGCCCGCAAAGAGCAGCATAGTCGTGATCAGCAGCAGACAGGCAAGGTTACGTTTCATCTTGATGTGGCGTTATGATATGGCGTTTGCACTTTTTTCGGTTAATCGGGGAAGTTGACGGCGGTGAATCCTAATTTTTCACCCTCTATGATCATCTGTTTCAAGGCTGTTTCGCGGGTGTTTTCAATTTCGCCGTCGAGGATGGCGTTGCATACGGCATCTTTGATGATGCCTATTTCGCGGCATGGCTTGAGGCCGAAAGCTTGCATGATGTCTTCGCCCGTAAACGGCGGTCGCCAGTTCCTGACTTTGTCTTTTTCTTCGATTTCGGCAAGCTTTTCGCGCACTTTGGCAAAGTTGCGGAAGCATTTCTGAATCTTGGCAGAGTTTTTGGAGGTCACATCCGCTTCGCAGAGCATCATCAGGTCGTCAATGTCATCGCCGGCCTCGAACAGCAGCCGCCTGACGGCCGAGTCTGTGATGGTGTCCTCTACCAGGGCGATGGGGCGGAGGTGCAGCCCGACAAGTTTCTGCACGTATTTCATCTTTTCGTTGTTGGGCAGGTGCAGCCGCCTGAAGATCTCGGCTGCCATCCGTGCGCCCACAGCGTCGTGTCCGTGAAAGGTCCAGCCTACCGCCGGCACAAACCGTTTGGTTACAGGCTTGGCGATGTCGTGGAGCAGCGCTGCCCATACCAGCCAGATGTTTGGCGAGGTCATGGCGATGTTATCTACCACCTCAAGTGTGTGTATGTAGTTGTCTTTGTGTCCTTTGCCGTTGATGGTCTGCACCCCTTTCAAGGCAGTGAGTTCGGGCAAAAAACGCTCCAGCAGCCCGCATTCGTCGAGCAGTCTGATGCCGATGGAGGGGCGCAGACAATGCAGTATCTTGTTGAACTCTTCAATGATGCGTTCTTTGGAGATGATGTCTAAACGGGCGGCGTTGCGCTGTATGGATTCTTTGGTCTCGGGATAGATGTTGAAGTTGAGCTGCGTGGCGAAACGTATGGCTCTCATCATCCGCAGCGGGTCGTCCGAAAAGGTCTTGTCAGGGTCGCAGGGGGTGCGAATCAGTTTGCCCTTGATGTCTCCGATGCCGTCGAACGGGTCAATCAGCGTGCGGGCACGGTCGCCGTTGAGGGCGATGGCCATAGCGTTGATGGTGAAGTCGCGCCGCAGCTGGTCGTCTTCCAGCGTGCCGTCCTCAACAACGGGCTTGCGCGAGTCGCGGCTGTACGACTCGCGCCGCGCCCCTACAAACTCGATGACGTAACCGTCGTAGTTGAACTGCGCCGTGCCGAAGTTGCGATAGACGTTCACGTGCAGGTCGGGCGATATGAGTTCGGCGCTTTTCCGGGCAAGCTGTATGCCGCTGCCTACCGTGACGATGTCGATGTCGGTGTTGTGCCGGTGCATGATGATGTCGCGCACGACGCCGCCAACAACGTATGCTTCCAGTCCGAGCATGTCGGCGGCTTTGGCCACAATGTCGTAAATAGGGTGTGTCAGTGCTTTTTCGTAGTTCGTTGAGTTCATGATAGCGTCTTGCTGATGAGTAAAAAGTCGGCGGATACCATAGCGGCCATGGCTTCCACTACGGGGAGGACGCGTGGGGCAACACATACGTCGTTGCGGTCAGAGCCGGCACATACTGCCGGCCTCCCGTCAAAGTCGATGCTTTGCTGGCTGAAACGCAGGGTAGGCACGGGCTTGAAAGCCACGGTGAAATAAACCTCCTCGCCGTTGGTGATGCCTGCCTGAATGCCGCCATCGTGGTTTGTCTTGTATGAAAAGTCGCTGTTTTGCACGTCGTTGTATTCGCTGCCGCACATCTTCGCTGCTTGATAGCCTAGTCCAATTTCAAAGCCTTTGGCGGCATTGATGGACATGATGGCGTAGGCAAGCCGTGCGGAGAATTTGTCGTAGAGCGGTTCGCCGAGCCCGGCAGGAAGTCCTTGTATGCGGCAGCCTACGGCAGCCCCTACGCTGTCGCCTTTGCGCAAGGCCTTGCCCCGGCTCAGCACTTCCGAAGCGAGGGTGATGCCGTGCTCTTTCAGAAAGGTTTTGGCAAACACGCCCGCCACAACGCGGCATGCCGTCTCGCGCGCAGACGACCTTCCGCAAAGCTCGTTGTCCTTGTATCCGTATTTTCGGAAATAGGTGTAGGAGGCGTGGGAGGGACGAATGACGTGGCGGTTGGCCTCGTTGATTTTCACGTCTTGGTTCGGGATGCAGAAATGTATCGGGTCTCCGGTTGTGATATGGCTGGCATCTAAGCCCGAAAGGAACACGACAGGGTCTTTTTCTTTCCGTTGGGTGGAGTTGACAGAAGCGTCGGGGGCACGCCGCGCCATCTCTTCGGCCATGAATGCCATATCGATGACGAGTCCCGAGGGGCAACCCTCAAGCAGCCCCTCGATGCGGTCGCTATGGGTGTCTCCCCAGTCGGAGAGCCTGAATATTTTCCCGATACTGTCAGTCATCAATGTTGAGAAATGCCTTTACATGGCTTTGATTTTACGCGCAATGTAGGCGCACAGCCCTGGAAAGAAACGTTTGATGTAAACCATTGCCAGTTCGCCGCTGCCCACCAACACTTCGCGTTTCTGTTTGGCGATGGCGCGCACGATTTTGTCGGCGGCCTTTTCTGGCGTGATTCCGTTGGCCTGGCCGGCATCCATCTTGCCATGTTTTTTCCCGTCTTTTTCGAGGGCATTGAGCGAGATGTTCGTCCTGACACGCCCCGGGGTGACGATGGTGACATGGATGTTGTCGGCGGCGTTCTCGGCCGCTATGGTTTCAAAAAAGCCGTAAAGGGCATGTTTCGCCGACGAGTAGGCACACCGCAGCGGAAAGCCGAACAGCCCGTTTATGCTGGTGGTTACGGCCAGTTGACCGCCGCCCCGTGCTATCATCTTGGGCAATACGCTCTTGGTGAGGATGACGGGCGCGTAAAAGTCAATGTCCATGACTTTGCGGATGACTGCCATGTCGGTCTCAACGGCGGTGCCGCGTTGACTGATGCCCGCGTTGTTGTACAGGATGTCAATGCGTCCGAACGCGCTCCAGGCTTTTTCGGCCAGAACGGTCAACTCATCGGTCCGTGACAGGTCGAAAGGCAGCAGCGCGACATCTGGCGCGCCGGCTTTGAGACAGTCTTCACGCACCTCTTGCAGCAGGTCTTCTTCTAATGCGGTCAGCACAAGGGTGGCTTTTTCGCGGGCGAACCGAAGTGCTGTGGTGCGTCCTATGCCCGAAGAAGCTCCTGTTATCCAGATTACCTTGTCAGAGAATTTCATGCTATTGGTTGTTGTCTATTAAGGTCTTGAAGAAACGGGCTCTTGCTGCGCCCTCGCCAGTGTTCAGGAGGACGGTTTCGCCGTCATGGACATGACCCGACTCGAGTGCTTTGTAGAAGCCGGCGAGGCAGACGATGGAGGCGGGACCGAGGTAGATGCCGCGTTCTTGTTTCACGGTGCGCCCGATCTTCACAAGGTCGCTTTCCAAAACTTGCAGAAATGTTCCGCCGCTTTTGCGGACGATGGGGGCGATGACGGGAAACATGCCCGGATTGCCCGTGGATAGGATTGACACGATGGTCTTAGGGTCTGGAATCACGGGATAGTTGTTCTCGTAGCCCTCGGGGAAACCGGCGGCGACGGCATTGTTCCATCCCTGCACCATAGGGTCGCAGGTGTCTTGCTGTATCAGGATCATTCGCGGCAGCGGCGTCTCCGGAAAGGCTCCGCGCAGTTCCCGCACGCCCTTGTCGAGGGCTATGGGACCGGTTCCGCCCGCAACGGCCTGTACATATACATCCGGCATCTTGCCTAACTGACGCAGGTATTCGAACACCATAGTCTTCTTGGCCTCTACCCGGATGGGGTCGATGTTGCCGGCCGACATAAGCACGTGATGCTGTTCGTGGAAGTCGGCGGCCTCTTTCTTGGCGGCGGCATAGTTGCCTTTGCTGATGACGACGTCTTGCCCGTACGAGAGAATGGCCTCTACGGTGTCAGGGCACACGTCGCCGGGCACGAATACGGTGAAACGGATGCCCGCAGCAGCCAAATAACGGCTGTAGGCTGTGGCGGTGTTGCCCGTGGAGGCGACGCAGAACTCCTTGACGCCGTTCTCTTTGAATACCGATGCGGCCAACGATGCGGCGATGTCTTTGAAGGTATTGGTGCCGCCGTTAAGGTCGTTGCGGTAAACCATCACCTGACAGCGGATGCCGTATTTCTGCAGGGCATACTGTTCCAGAAAGTCCCACTCTTCAATCGGGATGGCGCCCTCTCCGAAAGAGACGATGTTCTTCTTGTCAAGCAGCGGAAGAAAGTCGAAATAGTGATAGAAGTTTTCGGGCGAATGTTCCTTTGCGGTGAGTGCCGTCAGGGTGCTGTAGTCAGAATGGTAGGTCACTTCGGCGCGTTTGCAGCCGCAGGTGCATTGCTGGTTCATGCTGAACCAGGTGCCGAAATCGGGGATTGACTTGCCGCATTTCGTACACGTCAGCGTATATTTTGATTGTTTGTCCATCGTATAGAGATTCTTGAAGTTTTAATTGTCGGTTGATTAACGGGCGAGCAGTTCTTTGACAGCATTTTCGAGCGCGGCGCCCCGGAGGTCTTTGGCTACGATGCGCCCTTCGCGGTCCAGCAGGAATGTGGATGGAATGGAACGCACGCCGTAAATGGCGGCGCCTTCCGACTGCCATTGCTTGAGGTCGCTGACATGGTTGGGCCACACCAGCCGGTCATCGGCAATGGCTTTCTTCCAGTTGGCGGCATCGCGGTCAAGGGATACGCTGTAGATCTCAAAGCCTTGGTCGTGGTACTTGGCGTAGATGTTGCGCACGTTGGGGTTCTCACGTCTGCACGGCCCGCACCACGAAGCCCAAAAGTCGATGAGCACTACCTTGCCGCGGAGGTCGGAGAGTTTCCGGATGTTGCCGTCAGGGTCTTTGAACGCGAGTTCCGGCGCAAGGGCCCCGACGGATGTCTTGCCGGCCGGGGTGTTCATGATTCTCCAACGCTCTTTCACGATGGGATGCTCGGGGTATTTCTCGTGCAGCGCCGTGATGACGGCCTTGTGAAGTTCCACGTTCTGCTCTTTGGGGTAAAGGTCGAGGAACATCAAGACGGCGATGTCACTCTTGTTGTCCATGATGTATTTTTTGTTCTGCCCGTTCAGGCTGTTCTCGGCTTCGTTGTAGGCGGTCTGGTACTTGTTGACGATGGCCTTGACGGTCTGCTGCGCTTCCGAAACGATGGTGTTGCCGGCCGACTTCTGCATGGCGGCGCTGGCGGCAAAAGAGGAATGTGCTCCTGCGGCGATCTGCAGTTGGGGGGTGAGCCGGTTCACCACGTCTGAACACCATGCCGACTTGTTGCCCTTTTTGTCAAAGAGGTTCGAATAACTCAGGCTGTCTTTCTTGTCGAGAAGTTCCGTGACGGCTGCAACGCAGTTGACCAGCGACTTTTCTGCTGCACCGTACCGGCTTGAGGCTTCGGCCACATAGTTGTCGAGCATGGCATAGTAC
>CAVIPZ010000108.1:0-6420 GCA_963644715.1 bacterium
ATTTTATATAGTGTATTGATATTGAATTAGTTATATAAGCAATTTATAGTCGTCCCATTGTCTTGAGACGGGAAAATCCTTTCTGAATTGTTTCAATTCTTCAAAGTCAAGGGAGCAGAAGAGGACTTGTTCTTCATCTTTACGGGCTTGGCAAAGCAAAGAGCCTTGTGGTGAAATGACCGCAGAGCCGCCATGATGGTTGTGGTTCTCGCCATCAAGACCTACGCGGTTGACCACCACGGCGTACGATTGGTTTTCGATGGCGCGGGCGCACGCAAGGCTGATAAGTTGCTGTTCGCGCGGCGCCGGGAAGTTGGCAATGTAAATCAGGCAGTCGTAGTCAAAACGACCGTCAACGACGAGGTTGCGGCTCCATACGGGGAAGCGCACATCGTAGCATATCAAGGGAAGCCAACGTTGTCCTAAGGCTTCTACCACAGTGCGTTGCGTGCCGGGCGCGCAAACGCGTTGTTCTGTTCCTGAAAAAAGATGCCGTTTGTCGTATTTTCCCCTGATGCGTTCGGGCGACATCCAGACAAGGCGGTTGTAAATGCGGCCTCCCTCCCGAACGGGCAGCGATGCTACTGTATCGGCCTGATAGGTTTGGGCAATTTCGTGCAGAAAACTGACGCATTTGCCATTCGCTTGCTCTGCATCCTCCTCGAGATGTGACGAAAAACCGACGGCAAACATTTCAGGGAAAACCAGCAGATGTACAGGTTCTCGCACCCGATCTTTAAGCATCGTTCTGTAGCGGTTCAGGTTAACGTCTGCTCCGCCAGGCATTATGTTCGCTTGTATTAAACCGACATTGATCATAGTTTTTCCGTCATTTACATTCAATCGTAATCTGGTCGCCCACTTTCAGATCCATCAAGACGGCAATGTTTCCTTGGAACACGGCAACCTCAACATATCCCAACGCATTGCCGGCCAAATAGAACTCGTCGTCTTTTTCTGGAACGTAGGTGTCGTGGTATTTCTGGCACTTCCACCTCTTCTTTGCGTTGATGTAGGCTTCAAACTGTCCCTCTTTGACGGCTTTCTTGAACATTGCCGTAGGGATGTTGGTAATGGCGTTGCAGAAAGCATCGATATAGACTATTTCGCCCTCAATGATTCGTTTGTTGTCGTCATATATTGGAAGATGAGGCAGTTGTTCCACAAATGTTTCGTATGGGCGTGTTATGCGGTCAATTTCCTGCGCGGCGGTCGCTTTCACTAACGCTACCATCTTCGTCAGTGCGCCCGCCTGTCCGCCCGCAGCGTATTGTCTGCCTGACAGCGCAAACGTCCGGTCAAACATCAGACGGAAAATGCCGTTGTCATTGCCTACAAAAAAATGGCGGTCACGCTCGACAATGACCGGGTCAAAAGTGTCATTCTCCGAAACGTTTGTCAGCAGCAAATGAAAAGTACCCTCGGGGAATTTTTTATAGCTGTTGCCAGAAAGGAATGCGGTTTGCGCAATGTTGAACATATCAACCGTATGGGTGATGTCAACAATGCAAGCATCCTGAATGGAAGATAAAATCTCACCCTTGAACATGGCAAGGAAAGGGTCGCGGGTTCGCCAGTCGCTGATAAGCGTAATGATGGTCTTCATTCGGGCATTGTTTTTTGGAAGTCGCAAAAGTACGAAAAAAGGTGTATTTTTGCGCCTCTCAACAAAGAATAATGATAGAGCGGTTTTTCACAATTGTCGGTGATTATTTCATTTTCCTGAGGAAAGTCTTTTCAAAACCGGAGAAGTGGAGTGTCTTTTTCAAGAAACTGCTGTTTGAAATGGACACTATGGGCATCGGCTCGCTCCTGATTGTGATTATCGTATCCATCTCTATGGGCAGCGTCATCACCACACAGACCGCCATGCAGATTGAAAGCAGCTGGATTCCGTCGTGGACGATAGGTTTTGTGTCGCGCACCTCCATTGTGATGGAATTGTGCCCAACCATCATAAGTTTGCTGCTGGTTGGCAATTTAGGTTCGCGCATCACTTCCGAGATCGGCAGCATGAGGGTTACCGAGCAGATTGACGCCCTGGAGGTGATGGGGATCAATCCCGCCGCTCATCTGGTGTTGCCCAAGGTTATTTCCTCGCTGATTGTGAACCCGGTGCTGATCGTATTCAGTATCTTCTTCGCCATCTTAGGCGGGTACATCACCGTAGCCATCACAGGCTGCGTCACCGTTTACGACTATGTAGATGGCCTTACCTACTGTTTCCGGGTTTATGACATATTTTACGCCCTCACCAAAACGTTCATTTTCGCTTTCGTCATGTCAACGGTGTCTTCGTTTTACGGCTACAAGATTGACGGCGGCGCACTTGAACTGGGCAAGGCCGGAACGCAGGGCATCGTAGTGTCCAGTTTCGTCATTTTGCTGCTCAATGTTTTGATCACCCAAGTAATGCTATAAGATGATAGAGGTCAAGAAAGTATCTAAATTTTTCGGGAACAAGCAGGTGCTTTTTGACATCGACACCTGCTTCCAGCCGGGCAAGGTCAATCTCATTATCGGCAGGTCGGGCTCCGGCAAGACGGTGCTGATGAAGTGTCTGGTCGGGCTTTACGCTCCCGACGAGGGACAGATTCTTTACCAAGGGCGCGATTTCCATCATCTGCAAGGCAAAGAGCAACGGCAGTTGCGTGCCGAGATGGGAATGGTGTTTCAAGGCGCGGCACTCTTCGACTCTATGACAATTGAGGAAAACGTTATGTTTCCGCTGGATATGTTCACCTCGCTCTCCGACAGCGAGAAACTCGACAGGGTGAATTTCTGCCTGAACAGAGTTGACCTTGCCAATGTCAATGCGCTGTATCCTGCCGAGTTGAGCGGCGGCATGAAGAAACGAGCCGCCATTGCACGTGCTATTGCCTGCAATCCGCAGTATCTCTTCTGCGATGAACCCAACTCCGGCCTCGACCCCAAAACGTCTCTCGTGATTGACAACCTGATATACGACATCACCCGCGAACTCGGCATCACTACGGTGGTCAACACCCACGACCTCAACTCTGTCATCACTATCGGCGATACCATCTCGTTTATCTATGAGGGGCATCTCGAATGGCGCGGAGACAAAGACTCGGTGCTGGTTTCCGACAATCCTAAACTCAACGATTTCATCTACGCCCAACCACTGACACAGAAAATCAGAAAAACACAGACAAAATGAACTTTATAGATTTTATCGTCTTGATTCCCCTATGTTGGTTCGGGTTCAAAGGCTTCAGACATGGATTGATATGCGAGATCACTACGCTTGTGGCTATCATTGTCGGCGTTTGGCTCGCCTACAAGTTCTCCGACTTGGTGGCGGCATGGCTGCCTAAGATGATGTTCTCGGGGCAAATCGCCTTTGTGTTGGTCTTCATTGCGGCGCTGGTGCTGGTGCATCTGCTGGGCAACCTTGTGCTGAGAGCAGTCAAGCAAGTGCTTCCGCCTGTCGTGGACCGGATTTTCGGACTTCTGTTCGGCCTCACTAAAGTGGTGGTAGTGCTCAGTGTCATCTTTTATATGTTCGACACCATCGACCCGCACGGAATCATTCTGAAAAAGGAAAAGAAAGAAGCCTCGCTCTTTTACGGCTACATTGAACCGATCGTGCCGCATGCTTTGTCATGGAAGAGCGTTTCAGCGGAATAAAACAACATTAACAATAACGACTATCATGGATAAGAAGAAAGAGGCTACAATGCAGGAAGTTGAACAAGAACTGGTGAATGAGTTTGAGATGTTCGACGACTGGATGGACAAGTATAACTATATCATTGAAATGGGCAGAGAACTCCCTATGATTGACGAAAAATACAAGACGAAAGAGTTCCTGATTGACGGATGCCAGTCGCAGGTGTGGCTGCATGCCGACTTCAAGGACGGCAAGGTCTATTTTACGGCCGACAGTGACGCCATCATCACAAAAGGCATCGTCAACCTGCTCATACGCGTGCTGTCGGGACGCACGCCGCAAGAGATTCTTGACAACAACCTCGCCTACATTGAAACCATCGGGCTGCGTGAGCATCTTTCGCCTACACGTTCAAACGGATTGTCGTCAATGATCAAGCAGGTAAAACTGTACGCCTTGGCATACAACGAAATGAGCAAAAAACAGGAATAACGTACGGGCAGTTCAAAGTTGCTGTCAATCTTAAACAGTCAATTAAAACAAATTTGGAATGAAAAAGATATTAGGAATCGGGAATGCGCTGGTCGATATATTGCTTCATATCGACAACGATGAAATTTTGGGCAAAAACGGCCTTGACAAAGGCGGCATGGTAATAATAGATGCTGAAAAGAAAGCAGAACTTGACAAAAGCATCAGCAATATGGAAAAGTGGTGCGCCACGGGCGGCTCTACTTCCAACACCATCCACGGCATTGCCCGGCTGGGCGCTCCGGCCGGCTATATCGGCAAGATCGGGCGCGACGAAATGGGCGCTCTGTTCTGCCGGGAGATGAAGCGTTTTGGGGTGACTCCACACACGATAGCGTCAGACATCAGCACCGGCATTGCCACCACTTTCATCTCCGCAGATGCGGAACGCACCTTTGCCACCTACCTCGGCGCAGCCGCCACAATGCAACCCGAAGAGATTGACCCCGCCGTCATTGCCCAATACGACTACATTTTGGTGGAGGGCTATCTCATTTTCAATCACGACCTTATATTGAAAGTGTGCCAAATAGCCAAAGAACATGGGCTTCGCATAGCAATGGATATGGCCAGCTACAACATTATTGAAGCCAACTTAGACTTTGTGGAGGGGCTGCTGCGCGATTATGTGGACATCATCTTTGCCAACGAAGAGGAAGCCAAGGCTTTTACGGGCAAAGAGGGGCGCGAAGCACTGGACAAACTGGCCGAATACTGCAGTGTAGCCGTTGTGAAAGTCGGCAAAGAGGGTTCGCTGGTGAAGATGGACGGCAAAACCACGGTGATTGCTCCCGTAGATGCGGTCCGGCGCGACACGACCGGCGCGGGCGACATCTACGCAGCCGGCTTCCTCTATGGGCTGATGAACGGCTATACCGCTCAACGTGCCGGCGACCTTGCCTCGTTCCTGTCGGCAAAGATGATTGAATACATCGGTGCCAAACTGCCGGACGAGATTTGGGAAGAAGCACGCAATTTGCTGTAATACAAAACAAAGGAAGCCAGCAAGATGCTGGCTTCCTTTTGAGCCACTTGTGAGACTTGAACTCGCGACCTACGCATTACGAATGCGTCGCTCTACCAACTGAGCTAAAGTGGCTTTTTTTGAGGCTGCAAAAATAGAAAAAAAAACAATATGGCAAGATGGAGAACGCTGTTTTTTTGCGCAGGCATTGTTATGCTGATGGCTGGATTGGTTTGTGGAAAACTGCAATATCGTCAGTATCAGATTGTTGTATTGGAGGATGCTGCCGCTTCAAGGTTAGTTGCAGACAACGGCGGCAACCTTTACCTGCTGCCGTTCGCCATCAGGCTGGAACAGTTAAACTTTGAGGTTTATCCCTCCGGAAACGTAAAAAATGCTGCCGCAGTGCTTTCTTTAGCCGGTCGTGACAAAACCGAAAGCAAGTGTGTTTCGGTAAATCATCCTGTGCATTACCGGCAATATGACCTGTACTTGGCGGGGTATTGGCGGCAAACTACGGCCAAGCCTGCCGGCATTAAGATGATGCTTGTAAAACAGCCTGTGCAGTGGGCGGTTTACGGCGGCATCGCGCTATTAGTGCTCGTCGCACTCTGGTGGGCGAGTGTCGCGATCCGCAACTTCTGGGAGCGTGCGGCAGCCAGGCAGCGTATCCTGACAGGAATGTTGTTCGTCCTCACCTTGGCCACATTCGTGCTGGCAAGTCCCGTTTTGCGGCAAAAAGAGTTGCCGCCAGTGTTGCAGAGTGTCTGGTTCTTGCCCCATGTGATAGCATACGTGCTGTCGTATGCGTTGTTTCTGGCTGCGGTGCTGACAGGCGCAAGCGGGCGCAAAAACGGCGGTTTCTGGCGGCAGTCTGTGCTGCTGTTTCAGGCGGGCACAGCATGCTACACCATAGGATTTTGTTTGGGAATGGTTTGGGCAAAGGCGGCGTGGGGCGACTTTTGGGGATGGGATCCAAAGGAGACTGCCGCCGCCGTAACCTGGCTGTTATGTCTGGCCACAAGCCGCATTGGAGCCAAGGGAAAATGCTCTTTTGCAATGTGGATGGCACTGCAGAGTCTTTGTATCGTCAGCCTGTTTATATGCTGGTTCGGGCTGCGGCACTTGCGCCTCGGGGGGCTGCATTTGTATTAAAACTCCAAAGATGACATTGTAATAATTCCTATTTTTGCAATCCTTTGATTTTTATAAAGAATAATGGAGATGACAACAACGGATAGATTCAAGTGGCAAAGTTATAAAAAACATGCGCCGGGAAATCGAAAGAAAG
>CAVIPZ010000109.1:0-6395 GCA_963644715.1 bacterium
TAAATTCATTTCATTCTGGCTGCACAGTCAGATTCTTGTTTATAAGTGAAGAATTATCTGCGGCAGCCTAACTAATTCATACTTATTATGTTTTAACGATTTTTTTCACACCAAGAGCATAATGATAAATCAAACATAAATATCAAAAATGTTTTCAACAAAACTTAATTATGAATAAAATTATATTTGACGGATTTGTTATTTATCCGTTAGGAGAAGCCAAGGTTTCCGTTTCTGAAAATGTTCTAAGAGTTGACGGCATCACAAATACTGGTTGTGACGGCATATTGATTAGTGCTGAAGATGTAAATAATCTTATAGTGACTTTTAAAGAATTACCACAACTTTGCAATTCAGGTTGCGTATTGAAAACCACAAATTTGGTACGAAATGAATTGGGGCATGTTTTATCTTTGGCAGAAACTTTCAAATGGTACGATGCTAAAACAAATGCTGTGATAATTGGCTATACTTCTTCTTATATGGCTTATAGTGCTAAATTGTTTGGAGAGCAGATTACGGCATCTGGTGTTACCCATTTTGAAATCACCGCTATTGTGAAGGGGGCTTAGGTATGAAAACGACGAAGACTACTGAAGCCCTTTTGTGGGTGACTGTTATGGTTTTGGCTATAATAGTAGCCATACAGGCCCTGTTTGGTTCGCCTGGTTTTTTTCGGAATGATTACCGGGAAAAAAACACGATGATGTCCATCAAGTATTACCCTGACAACGGCAATCAGTTGGAATATGACAGCGTTTATGTCAATGGAGATACGGTAAAGTTTTACAACTGCGAAGACCTCATCAGGACTTCTGTGACTTACGAAAAAACAAAGTGCTGCGGCAAGAGGTGCGTTGGGTTTTAGCGTTCAGACGAAACCGGTCGGAATCTGGAATTACGTAAAGCGGTCACTTTTTCTTCATCGCAGCGATGGAGAGGAACAGGCCGAGCGCTACGCCGCACAAGGCTGCAAAGAGCACCTGAAAGTCGCCGGGCAGACAGAAAGTCAAGGTGTGTGCCGGAATCCAGAAGAGCGGTATGGTTTTCTTGAAGACGAAATTCCATTGCGTGTCCCAGTCCAGGTTGCGGATGTGCTCGCCGATATGAACCGGACGCAGCAGACAAAGCGCGTTTCCCTGATAGGAGGCGATGTGCATGTCGCTGATTTTGTGGATGGTCATAAATACTGGTGCAAACGAGGAGTTCATCATCAGACTGACGCAGAACGCTCCCACCAGCTTCAGCAGGCAGAAGTCGCCCGTCATGGCCTCTTTTACGCCGGCAAAGCACGCTGCATGCTCCATAAACGAGGGTATGCCGACTTTGAACACGTTCATGGCCAAGGCTATCCACATGCCCAGCAAGCCCCAGACGATGAATTTCGGGAATACGCCGAACGTTTTGCTGCAATAGTATCCTTTTTTTATCCTCAACCCGATCATCTCGCCAAAGGTGGCCAGAATTCCGAATTTAAGAAATGCCATCCATAAGGGATGGTTTTGCGTCAGCGTGCAGAATGTGTCATAAACCGGCTTGCTCACAAAGAAAGGAAGCAGAACAAGGATAACTATGCAGAGGACAATGAGGTCGTTTTTCTTCATGTCGGTGTGGGTAAATGCTTGTTGTTGATTGTTGTGAAAAAGGTTAGAAACTGTATCCGATGCCGAGACCTATTACCTCCTTGAACTGCACGCGGGCCTTGGGTTCGCCGGGGTTGCCGTCTGAATCGGGCTTGCCGGCAATCATCACCTGGTCGTAGTACTTCAGTGAGGTCATAAGGCTTACGCTCAAGCATTTCAGGAAATTGTAGGATATGGCAAAGTCCCAGTCTATGTCAAAGTTGCCGAAGTGCTGCGTCTTGGATGTGTAGGGGGTGAAGAGGGTGATAGTGGAGATGATTTTCAGGTTCTTGATCTGGGTGTAGTTCACGCTTCCCTTGATGCTGAGACCGAGTGCGGCGCTCCCGGCGGGGCGGTACATTTCGCCAAAACTGTTTTCCTTTTCGGGCAAGCCGTAGCGGTCGCGCAGCAGCGAGTCGCGGCAATAGGTAAGACGTCCGGCCAGAGGGGAGACATATACGGAGAAGATGTCGTTGGGCATAAAGTCGAGACCGATGGAGAGGTCGGTATAGGAGGGGGATGCCCATTTGGAAATCAGGGTTTTGTCGCCTGCGTCGTTGTTGGCGTACTCATAGCCGGGCGCGTATTGGGTTTTGTGGCTGCCCAACATGGAAAGGTACCACGACTTGGCCAGTTTGTAGCCGAACTTGGAGGTAAGGTAGAGTTTGTCGTTCGACTTTCGCCAGCTGGGGGTCAGGTCGGAGGAGTAGAGTTCGCCGATTTCCGTGTCGAGGTTGCTGTCCCAGGCGATGTTGTTTTTCTTGTATGACAGGGTCAGGTTGGCATAGACGACGCCTGTGACGTTGTTGTTGCCGCCGGCAGCCCAGTTCCAGAATTGGGTCTGCGAGGCATTGAGCCCCACCATACCCGTAAAACGCCAATGTTTCACGCTGTCGGTGATCTCTGCCGATTTCACTTTGGTTTCCATAGCGGTTTTTGCCGCCGATTTTTCGTCTTGGGCCTGCAGTGCGGTGACAGAGATGCCTATGAGCAGTAACGTCACGAAAAAGGTGTTGGGTTTCATGTTGTTTTGTTTTTGTTAGTTGTTGAGTTTGTTGAAAGCGCGCCACCATCTGCTGGGCACTTGGTCGTTGCAGGCTATCAGGTAGTCGTGCTTGGTGCATGGCAAATAGCAGGTCTGTTTGGTGTCTTTGTCTTTGCTGATCATAGGCACGGCCATCCACCAGCGTCCGGTTTTCTTGCTGCAGAAGAACACAAGGTCTTCCAAGGTGCCCGAAACGGCGATGCTGTATTGGCGGTAGTTGTCTTTCTCTCTGAAGTTGCTGTCGTTGGGGCGGTTAATGAATCCCTCGACGAAGTACCAGAGTATGTGCGCTATCAGTTGCGAGGTCTGGTTGCAATAGTCCAGAGTGGGGTCGTACTCGTAGATGCCGAACGAGGAGAGTTTGTCGCTCAGTCCGGCGTATTTGGCTATCTGGCAGATCTCTTCGCCGTAGAATCCGTTGGAGGAGGCGTGCGGGCATCCGGGCGCGTCGGGGCGGCGCACCGCCGAGATGTCTATGGAGACCATGTCGGCATTGCGCACGATGGGCTCCACGTCTTCAATGTTTTTGCGCATGGCCCCAACGCGGTAGGTCTCAAAGAAAAGGTCGTCCATGAGTTTGATGACGGCAGGGCTGTTCATATAGGTCTGGTAGCCTATGTTGGCATAGTTGAGCAGGAAGTTGGGCTGCTGCAGGACGATTTTGTTCAGGTAGCGGTCGGAGCGTATCGGCGAGTTCTCGTCGCCGAGGTCAAAGCACGAATCTACCGCCACAAGGTTGGTGACGCGCTCTGTTTTCTCGTAGGCGCGGTAGTTGGCGAACGCCAAGTCGTTGCTCCCGCCCAGTAGGAGCGGTATGACGTCGTGTTCCAGCAGATGGGCGCAGATGTCGGAGACTATCTCGTAGGTGTCGTCAACGGTTTTGCCGACGCGGACGTTGCCGAGGTCGATGATGCGGACGGGAGCGTTCCAGGCATAGAGCTGATAGAACTGCCGCCGTA
Source organism: bacterium (assembly GCA_963644715.1). Classification (GTDB taxonomy): domain Bacteria; phylum Bacteroidota; class Bacteroidia; order Bacteroidales; family WCHB1-69; genus F23-D06. Next base: position 3,627 of record CAVIPZ010000109.1, read on the forward strand.
TTTCGTCAGGGGCGAGTGCGCACGAACTGTTCTGCCAGCTGTTGCGGGCTTCGGGCACGCCAAGGATGGCAATCTGGGCCTCGTCGATGTTGAGCGATGCGGCCGGATTGTACTGCAAGATGCACGAGTGCAGCTTGTCATTGTCTTGCTCCTCTTCGTGGAGTCCGAGCGAAGCGAGGTCAACGGGGTCAAAATAGAGTGAAAGGTCCATAGTTACGCTTTTCTTCTGACTGTTCTTTTCTTGGCGGTTGGCGCGGTGGTGGCGATGATGTCCTGGCAGTCCTGATAGGTGAGGCTTTCGGCCACGCGTCCTTTGGGGATCTTGTAGTTGTCGGTGCCGTTGGTGATATAGGCACCGTAGCGTCCGTTCATCACTTTTATGTCGGGGTCTTCGTCAAAGGCAATGAGCACATTTTTGTTTGGCGCGCCTTGCAGGCTCTCTATGGCCTGTTCTAAGGTGAGGGTGTGGATGTCGGTGCCTTTGGCAAGGGTCACGTTCTTGTCGTCGTATTTGAGGTACGGGCCGTATCGTCCTGCCGTGACGAAGATGTCCTTGCCGTCGAGTTGCCCTAAAAGCCGCGGCGCTCTGTCGGCGTCTTTCTGCTGTTTGGCCTTGATGAGCTCTATGCACCGGTTCATCGTGATTTCAAGCGGGTCTTCACCTTTAGGAATGGAAACGAAAGCGTTGTTGTAGCGGACGTATGGACCGAACCTGCCGGCGCCGACTACCACGTCATGGTCTTCCCACTTTCCGAGGTTGCGGGGCAACTTGAACAGTTCGAGGGCTTCGTCAAGCGTGATGGTCTCCAGAAATTGGTTGGGCGCGAGGCGGGCATAGCGCGTCTTCTCGTCCGCATAGTCTTCGCCGATCTGCACCATCGGCCCGAATTTGCCCAGCTTTGCGAACACTTTGGCGTTGGTCTTGGGCTCGTAGCCCAGAAAACGCTCGCCGTTGGCTTTCTTGGAGAAATTCAGGGCGTGGTCAATGGATTCGTGAAAGTTACCGTAGAACCGTTGTATCATGTCCTGCCAGTCCTCCTTGCCGTCTGCGATTTCGTCAAACTGCTTTTCCACATCGGCGGTGAAGCCGTAGTCCATGATGTTCTCGAAGTTCTGCTGCAGGTAGTCGTCCACCACGATGCCTACATTGGTAGGGAAGATCTTGTCTTTCTCGTAGCCGAATTTCTCTTTCTTGGTCTCTTCTGTCAGGGTGTCTTTCTTCAAGGTGAGGCACTGGTAGGGGCGTTCGCTTCCGGGGCGGGTGGCTTTCTCTACATAGCCTCTTTTCTGTATCGTAGTGATGGTAGGCGCGTACGTTGAGGGGCGTCCGATGCCCAGTTCTTCCAGCTTTTTCACAAGGCTGGCCTCCGTATAGCGTGCGGGCGGCTGGGCAAAACGTTGGGTGGCCGTGATGACGGAATAGCTCAACTGCTCGTCCAGTTCCATGTGCGGGAGCATGCCTTTGGTCTCTTCGCTCTCGTCGTCTTTCGATTCGTTGTAAACTTTCAGGAATCCCGGAAACAGGATGATTTCGCCCGTAGCGATGAACTTTTCTTCCCGGTTGGACACGGGTATGGTGATGACGGTCTTTTCAACCTTGGCGTCGCTCATCTGCGAGGCAATGGTACGCTTCCAGATCAGTTCGTAGAGATGTTTGGCAAAGACGTCGCCGGGTATCGACTGTCGGGAGATGTCGGTAGGGCGAATGGCCTCGTGGGCCTCTTGCGCACCTTTTGTTTTGGTGATGTAGTTGTGCGTATGCACAAACTCGTCACCGTAAAGGTTCGCGATGGTGTCCTTTGCCGAGGCGAGCGCCAGGTTTGAAAGGTTTACGGAGTCGGTTCTCATATAGGTGATGTAACCGGCTTCGTAGAGTTGCTGCGCCACCACCATGGTTTTGCTCACAGAGTAGCCGAGTTTGCGCGAGGCCTCTTGCTGCAGCGTGGAGGTGGTGAACGGCGGGGCAGGGCTCTTCTTGCCCGGATTTTTCTCTATGGCGCTGATCCTGAATTCGGAAGTCCTGCAGGCATTCAGGAACTCCGAGGCGGCGTTCTGGTCGTTGAACCGCTTGTTGAGTTCCGCTTTCAGTTCTACTTTGCGGTCACGCAAGGGATTGAACAAGCCCTCTACGCGGTAGGAGGAAGAGGTCTGGAAACGCTCGATTTCATGCTCTCGCTCCACTATGAGCTTTACGGCTACCGACTGCACGCGCCCGGCCGACAACTGCGGCTTTACTTTACGCCACAGCACAGGCGACAGCTCAAAACCTACCAGACGGTCAAGCACGCGCCGCGCCTGCTGAGCATTTACAAGGTCTATGTTCAGTTCGCGCGGGTTTGCCAGCGCCTGCGAGATGGCGCTCTTCGTGATCTCGTGGAATACGATGCGCTTCACTTTCGCGGGGTCAATGCCCGTGACCTGCAGCAGATGCCATGATATGGCTTCACCCTCACGGTCGTCATCCGTCGCCAGCCATACGGTGTCGGCAGCATCGGCTTTTTTCTTTATGTCGTTGATGAGCGTCTTCTTGTCGCTGAGCACGATGTAGTTCGGCTCAAAATTCTTTGTGACGTCAATGCCGAGGTCTTTCTGCGGCAGGTCGCGGATGTGACCTTTGCTCGAGATGACTTCAAAGTCATTGCCAATGAATTTCTGGATGGTCTTGGCCTTGGCAGGAGACTCGACAATAATCAGGTTTTTACTCATAGCGTTATGATGATATGTAGATGATTTTTTCTTTTTTTTACGAATTAAAGTTCCGCCGTGTTG
>CAVIPZ010000110.1:0-6315 GCA_963644715.1 bacterium
CTTCCGTAGAGGCCGTTTTCTGTTTGCTCCAAAGTTCTGCATCTCCCGTTATTCTGTTCTTGAACGAATAGACATCTTCGTTGAAGGCTTTCAGCAGAAAACTGTTGTAAAGTCCGACATTTCCGGTGATGAAGAAGTTGTTGAGCGACCTTGTCTTCAAGGTGACGCCGATTGGTATGGTGATGTAGTTGGCGCGGTAGGTGCGCTGTGTAGGGGTTGCGTATGCCACAAGACTGTCTAACGGGAGCGGGATATTCTCTATGAAAGCGAGTTTGCCTCCGTTCTGCTCAAAGAAAATGCCCGTTGAGACGTAGTAGTTTTTCTTGTGGGTCAGGTTGACGTTGACGTTCAGTCCGCCACGCATGCCCATAATGACACCGTTCCGCTCCAAGCCCTCGGTTTTAGGGTTCATCCAATCAATCGTAGGTGCAAAAGAGAACCCGAAATTGACCCGTTTGCCTTCGCCGTTGTCTTTGATGTTGACCGTGTGGTGCGGTTTCCTGTTGACAAGGTTAGGCTGTGCGTTTATGACGGAACCACAGCAGCAAAGCAGGAACAGTAAAAAAAGATGCTTTTTCATAATGTATGTTTTTTGCGTTTTTTTCAGAACAGTTCGGGCTGCGAAGCAGAGAAGCGGCTTTTCCCTAAATGCACGTATGCAAGATCAGTGGCTTCACGTCCGCGAGGGGTACGCATAAGGTAACCCTCTTGGATAAGAAACGGTTCATACACCTCCTCGATAGTGCCAGGGTCTTCGCTGACAGCCGTAGCAATGGTGGACAACCCAACCGGACCGCCCTTGAATTTGTCGATGATGGCGCTCAATATGCGGTTGTCCATCTCGTCAAGTCCGTGTTTATCTACATTCAGCGCCGTCAAAGCAATCTGCGTAATCGGCAACGTGATCGTGCCGTCGCCTTTGATCTGTGCAAAGTCGCGCACGCGGCGCAGCAGCAGATTGGCGATGCGGGGCGTGCCGCGGCTTCTGCCGGCAATTTCCAGCGCCGCATCATCGTGGATGGGGATATTGAGGATGGCAGCCGAACGTTTGATGATGTCACGAAGCGTTTCGGCCTCGTAGTATTGCAGCCGCAGGTTTATGCCGAAACGGGAACGTAACGGTGCCGTCAGCAATCCCGAACGGGTGGTAGCTCCCACTAACGTAAACGGGTTGAGCGAGATCTGCACACTGCGCGCGCTGGGACCGCTGTCAATCATAATATCGATTTTGTAATCCTCCATTGCCGAATAGAGATACTCCTCCACTACGGGCGACAGGCGGTGTATTTCATCGATGAAAAGCACATCGTGCGTTTCGAGGTTCGTCAACAGTCCTGCCAGGTCTCCGGGTTTGTCAATGACGGGGCCGGAGGTGCAGCGCACGTTCACGCCCATCTCGTTGCCGATGATGTGCGACAGGGTGGTCTTGCCCAAACCTGGAGGCCCGTGCAACAGCACATGGTCTAACGCCTCTCCCCGAGCCTTGGCGGCATGCACAAAAACCATCAGGTTCTCAAGCACTTGCTTCTGTCCATGGAAATCCTGAAAGGCAGAAGGCCGTATAGCCCTTTCAAATTCTTTGTCGGCAGAAGAGAGGCGGCCGGCAGACGGGTCCAGGTTCTCGTTCATGTCTGAGTTAGTTTCTTTGCAGTTTGTCGAGGCGGTTCAGCCCCTTGAGGGCAGGCTCGAAGTTGGTTTTCAATGTCAAAGCTTTCTCATAGTCCTTGCGGGCCTTGTCGTATTGCTTCAAGTACTCGTATGCCACGCCACGGTTGCAGACAGAATAGACAAAATCAGGATTCTCCTGAATGGCTCTGGTGAACAGTTTTACAGCATCCTCATAGTGGTTAGGGTCATCGAGATACAGGTATCCTAAATTGTTCAACGAGGGTATATGCTTTTCGTCAATGCGCAAGGCAGTCTTATACTCCTGTTCCGCCTCCTGAGTCTGTCCGAGGTCTTGATACAATTTGCCAAGGTTGTAATGTATCTCTACATTGTCAGGATCTACATTGAGGGCATTCTGATAGTACGAAGCGGCTATCGGGTCCAGTTTCTGTTGATAATAGCTGCCTAGTTCCTGATAGGCTTTCACCTCTTTAGGGTCTTGGTCAATAACAAGTTGCAACATTCGCAGATAGCCTGTCGTATCTTGCTGTTCTTTAAGCATAAAGGCCTTAATCAGATATGCCCTCGGATTGTACCGTTGCAGTTTCACGGCTTCGTCGAGCGTTTCAGAACATTGGGCATACAGCCGCTGCAGGTAGTATAGTTCCGCAAGTTTAAGCCGCGCCTCGTTGCTTTTGGGGTCTTTCTCTATGGCTTTCTGCAGCATCTCTTCCGTAAGGTCTGTTTCAAGCTTTGCGAAATAGAGGTCAGAGAGCATTATGTAGTATTTGCTGCTGTCTGGAGCGAGCCGGATGGCGGTCTGCATATCGGCCACGCCCTTGTCGGCATCATCGTGCCGGTAGTAGTACTCGGCGCGCTGATAGTAAAGCTCAGCCTTCTTCGGATGGCGGTCAATCTCTTTGCACAGTCCAGCCAGTTCTTCCGGCAGGTCGGCATACTGTTTTTTGGAATGGCATCCGCAAAGACACGACAGGCAACACAAAAGCAGCAATGCGGCAATAGGGTTCTTCATTGTGGTTATCGTTGGTTGTTTTTGATTGCTTCGCGGATTTTGGCTTCAAGTTCATCGGAAAGTTCCGGGTTGTCGGCCAGCAGCTGCTTCACTCCCTCGCGTCCTTGTGCCAGTTTGCTGTCGCCGTACGAGAACCACGACCCGGCTTTCTTCACGATGCCGTATTCCACGCCAAGGTCAACAATTTCGCCCCGTTTGGAGATGCCCTCGCCGAACATGATGTCAAACTCGGCTTGGCGGAACGGAGGCGCCACTTTGTTTTTCACCACCTTGACCTTCACGTGGTTGCCGATAGAGAGGTCGCCATCCTTAATCTGTGACTGGCGGCGGATGTCAAGCCGCACAGAGGCATAGAACTTGAGCGCGTTGCCGCCCGTGGTGGTTTCGGGGTTGCCGAACAGGACACCGATTTTTTCGCGGAGCTGGTTGATGAAAATGCAGCAGCATCCGGTCTTGTTGATGGTAGAGGTCAGTTTGCGGAGCGCTTGTGACATAAGACGTGCCTGAAGTCCGACTTTAGAGTCGCCCATATCGCCCTCAATTTCGCTTTTGGGAGTGAGAGCCGCCACAGAGTCGATGACGATGACATCAATAGCACCCGAACGGATAAGGTTGTCGGCGATTTCCAGAGCCTGCTCTCCGTTGTCGGGCTGCGAGATCAGCAAGTCGGAAGTGTTGACGCCTAATTTCTCGGCATAGAAACGGTCAAAGGCATGCTCGGCATCGATGAAAGCAGCAATGCCCCCTTGCCGCTGGGCCTCGGCAATGACATGGATGGCCAACGTGGTCTTACCAGACGACTCCGGACCATAGATTTCAACGATTCTTCCCTTGGGAAGGCCTCCGACCCCTAATGCGGCATCCAGCCCGATAGAACCGGTGGATATCACATCCATATCTTCCACTTTCGTGTCTCCCATCCGCATAATGGAACCCTTTCCGAACTGTTTTTCCAACTTCTCAAGGGTTGAATTGAGCACTTTTAACTTTTCGGCGCTGACATTGTTCTGTAATTCTTCTTTTTCCATAGTTGTTTTTATTTTAAATGAGCGCAAAAATACTATTTTTTCCCATACACGGAACACCCTTTCCGCACAGCTGAACTTGGCCGTCGAATTGAATATTCAATATATCTTAACAATCTCCGCCTCCGTTGCGGCTGAAATTTCTGATTATAGTGCCAGACGGTTACATCATGGAACTGTTCTGCCCTTTTGAGGCCTGCGCTTCAAGTTCCATTTTGCCGAAACGTAACGTTATGCCGGCACTGATGCTGCGACTGTTGTATTGGCTTTTGCTGTTTGACACATAATAGGGATTGTTGTCCGAAATCGTCGTTTTGTTCCAGTTGAAGATGTCGTTGACATTGAGATAGACCGACAATTTGCGGCTCAACAGGTCGGTTCTGAATCCGCCGTCAATGGAGTAGCCCGGACGATTTTCGGTGAACAAGGTTACGCTCTTTGACCGGTAGTTTGCCGACAGGCTCACATCCAGCACTTTCCAGCATTTGGCCCAGAAATTGAGCCTGAAACTGTATCCGAGATTTGAAACGTGCTGCATCTCGTCCGCATCCCTGAACCGGAACTGCGAATCATAGTAGTAAATATTGGTATAGAAACGAATGTTGAGTATTGACTGCAGCCGGTAAGTGACATTGATGTCCGCTCCCGTCCGGTAAGAACGGCCGATGTTCACAGGTTGCGTAAAAGTTACCACGCGCCCAAAAAAGTCGTTGTATGCCACGTCGGTAAGCGTGCCTCTCTCGTTGATGTTGTACTTGAAATAGGCATTCACGCCCACCGAGCCGAACTTTTGGAAGAACTTTGTCCACCCTGCCTCCACAGAGTGCGTGTAGGTGGATTTAAGGTCGGGGTTACCGGTGCTGTAACTGTCTTCATCATATAAACAATAGGTTGACAGATTCATCAAGTTGCTGGGATGGGAAACCCGGCGCGTATAACTCAGTTTGAAGTTATGCATGCTCTCTGTGCGGTAACTCAAGTGCAACGAGGGGTAGAGGTTCAGCAGGTTCTGTTTGAAATCGTATTGCGGCAAATCCTTAAAATTCAGTTGCCTGTTGTTGTAGTCGAGTTGAAGTCCTCCTTTCACGGTGAAATTCCCGAACTTGTGCTCTATGGTCACGTAACTCATCACGTTGCAAAAATATCCGGAAATGTCAACAGAACGCAGCGAGTCGATGCGGTACTCTCCTCCGGTCCTTTCTATAGTATCAACCTGCCACGACACTCCTAAATTGTCATAGTCTATATCGACACCTGCCGAGACAGTGCCGTTTTTGTGATAAGGCACCGTGTAGTCAATGCTGGGGTTGATGTTGAAACTCGGGTTTTTAGATGATTTCTTCCGGGTTTTGTCGAGATAATCGTTGAGCAGATAATCGCGGTCGTACCATGAATATCCTCGGGTGAAATAGCAGTTCATCGGAAGATACACGCCCAATGTATGCCGGTCGTCGTTCGGGAACACATGTTCGTACCACAAACCGCTCCATCCGCCGAATTGATTGTTCTTTTGGGTGTTGCTTTCACCGTATTCATACAGTCCTTCCTGTTGTTGGAACTCACGGCGCTGTTCGTGCGTCATTCCTGAATTGTGGGAGAACGACGGGAAAAGGCTCACCCACCAGCCGATGCTGTTGAGGGTATCGAATGTATAGTTGATGTCGAAATAGATATTTCCGCCATAATTGCGGTTGCGAGAACTGTCTCTGCCGGTCGTCACGGAAGTAGTGTCGAAATTGTCATTCAGTTTGATGTTGCGGTACTCGTTCTTGTATTTTGTCAAATTGTAGAATCCTGACAAGAACACGCTCACCGACAGTTTTTCATCGCCGTAGGCATAAGAGAGGTAGGGATTGACTTCCGGAACAGAAGAACCGTTGATGCCGAAACTGAAAAAGCTGTTTTTCTTGATTTTTCCGGTTGTCACCACATTGATGATGCCACCGGAACTTTTGGCGCTGTAGCGGGCCGACGGGTTAGTGATGACTTCGATGCGTTCAATAGCGTTGGCCGGCAGTTGACGGATAAAGTTCTTGAGTCCCTCTTCGTTCATCCTCGATGGCTTCCCGTTCACCCAGATATCAACGCTCGAGACACCACGCAAGGTGATGTTGCCTTCCACATCTACCTCTACGCCGGGTGCATTCTGCAGGGCATCCGCCGCCGAGCCGTCCTGCACCGTAGGGTCTTCCGAAACATTATACATCGTCTTCTCGCCGTCAATGAGGTAAATTGGCTTCTCGGTTACGATATTCACCTCGTTAAGGGTCGTTTCGGCCTTGTTCATCGTCATCGTGCCCATATCGATGGTTTTGCTTTTCCCGTCTATCGAAAGACTGACCTTCTTCATCTCATAGCCCAGCAAAAAAGCCTGCAGTTCGTATTGCCCCGCAGGGATGTCTTTAAACGAAAACGAGCCTTTGTCGTTAGTGAAAGTGTTGGTTTTCAGTTGTTTTGCAGAGTCTCCCACAAAGAGTCCCACGCGGACGTAGGACAACTTTTCTTGGTTCAGGCTGTCGGCAAAGACGCCCGTTACAGTAACTTTGTTTTGTGCGGTGAGCGCAGGAATTATGAAAAGCATCACAAAAGCGAGCATCATGGCACGGATGTCTTTTTTCATGTCTTTTATAAAACAAATGACAACAATAC
>CAVIPZ010000111.1:0-6266 GCA_963644715.1 bacterium
GGTATAAAGAGCGGTAAAGGTGGAAGCATCGTTAGGGTTGGTCACATAGCCCACCTCTAAAGTACCGTCAGCGTTCGTGTTGCCCTCATTGCGGTACTTGAACGAGATTTGCAGCATGCTGATGTCGTTGTCAAAAGAAGGCAACACCGCAATTATCGGCATAAGGCTGCTTGACGAAAGCACTAACGAGTTGCCCGATGTCACAAAGGTCTGCCCGCTGGTCAGGAAAGCCTGCGGGTAAGAAGCCGCTTCGGTTGACATATTCAGGAATGTCCAGCACGAAGGCATAGCGCCGTCAGGATAGGCAGCCGGTGCTGTAGTATAGGCCGAGATTCCGCCGGCATAACTGTTGAAGTCCTCAGAATATGGCACCTCAACCAGCCCGCAAGCGGTTTTGAACGAAACGTAAGTATAGGCGCTTTCATCTTGGTTGCCGCACACGGAACGCATTCTGGCGGTATAGGACGTGTTTGGAGAGAGTCCTGAAACATGAACTGCATATCCTGTGGGATCCGGCACGGAGGTCCAAACAGAGTCACCCGCAACGGCATAGTCCATTTCCCATTGCGACTCTTGATATCCGCGCGCCCACACAAAGTCGACGTCAGTTTCGGTTACTGCGGTCACCATAAGCGACGGAGCCACGCAGGTCACCGTACTGTCGCAGTTGCCGCCAAAACGTACATTGTTGCGTTCTGACACTGTAATGCCGCTGACAGGCACTGCCGACACGCTGTAGGCCGTGTTGTCATTGGTGACATATCGGGAGCAATCGGCATGGCCGCTGTGGGTCCGGAACATGTTGGCAGGACCGTAACTTCCTGTCACGTCCAGCACCACCAATGCCAGATTGTCGGTGCCGTTATACTGGAACGGGGCGGCAAAGTTGAACGTGTTCCAACCTTGTTGCAGCGTCTTCTGCCCCGAATAGACTAATTGAGCCGAAGCGGCAGAGAGCCAGTTCTGCGAATTGCTTTCAGATGTGTGCATCAGGTAGATTTGCATATCACGCAGGGGCGTGTTCAAAGCGCTTACCTCAAAGGATACGGAGTTCAGCAGGTTGGCTCCACCCATCTCTGAGGCGAGGAAAATCTGTTGCGAATATGAATAGTTGTTGTTGCTGTTGCCCGGCAGGTTGCTGCTGGCAGAAAGACCGTTCCCGATTTCAACATTGCCGCCCGCCAGACAGGTCGTGGTGAACGTTACCGTCTCGTAAGCGCTTTCCGTATCTTCGCAGTTGGCTCTTACTCTCACCTTGTAGGCGGTAGTCTGATTAAGCCCGCCAAGCAGATACCAGTTGTCGGCTATGATGCTGTCGGCCACGGTCCAGTTGTCGCTGCCGTCATCTTCGGTGTATTCCAGCCTGTAGTTGTTGATGGTGCCCAGCGCGCCGGCTTCCCAAGCAAAATAGGCGGAAGAGCCTGTAATGTTGTCAACCGCAAGGTTGCGCACAGGCGAACACTGCGGCATATAGTCTAACACCACATTGTCGATGAAGCCGCTGTTAGGGGTAAACATCGAGGCGGGCTTTGCCACCTTGAAAGCGATATAGTTTCCGCCGCCGGCGTAGTTGCCAAAGGTCACGTCATAGCCCGTATAGTCTTGCGAAGTAGTGCAGACCAACGTATCGACAGGCACGAAAGTGGCCTCATTTGCGGGGTCTGACATCACACCCACCTGTACGGTGAACGGCAACGACGAACTGTTGGACTTTGACATAAAGGAGAGTTGCAATGTATTGAGCGGAAGCAACATCGTGTCTATTTGAGGCATAATGGCATAGACGTCAGCATACTGCATAAAACTGAATGTGAAGAAAAAGAAGCAGTTTGCCGGCGAGTAGGCGGTGCTGTTGGAGTAGATGAACGGATAATAGTTGTCGCTGCCGCTGGCGTTGTTGATACGCGTCCAGCAGGAAGGCATCACGTTTGTTCCCGTGGTTGTCTGGCCAACGTAGCTGTCAAAGTCCTCGGTATAAGGCAGTGCGGTGATGGTGCCGCAGTCAGTTCTGAAACTGAGGTGTTTCCATTCGCTGCGGTCGGTCTCTGAACAGGCGGCCTGTACATAGATGTCATACAGCACTGAAGCACTCAGGTTGTTGAATGTCACCGTGTTGCTGGAAACATTCACGGGTGTGTCGGTTTCCGTGTCCACCGTGCCGGAAAGTCCGATGATGTAGTTCCAGGAAGTCTCGCTGCCGCCAGGTGTCCAGGTTATCGTAGTGGCTGTCGGCAAGGTGCTGATTGCAGAAATGTTCTCCACCCCCATACACGACGGGATGTAGTCAATGGTGATGTCATCAATGTAGATGCTGTTCTCAAACCACTGCGGAATGCGGAATGCCACATAGCGTCCCGTGCCGGCATAGTTGCGGGTGACAACGGAACCATCTTCCCAAGTGCTGAGCAACGACGGGCTGAACTGCCCTGCCGACATGAACGTTTCCGGGTCGGCGGGGTCTGACATGACACCGACTTCAATGTAGTTATAAGTGTTGGATTTGTAGGCGGCAAACTTCACCCGCAGGCTGTCCATAGCCACATCCTCACTCAGGCGCGGAGACACCAGATAGGCATATTGGTTTGCCATACATTTGAAATAGAGCGAACTGCTGCCATTGTGGGCCTGCATTACGCTTACAGAAGGCATTGCGGTCTGCGTGTTGCAGAGGCGCGACCAACATTCGGGGATTGTTCCGATAGACGAGGTCTCGAAATTCTCGGTCAACGGAAGCCCCACAGATGCACAAACAGTGCGCCCGGTTGCATAAACCCATTGGCTGTTGTCGGTGGCGGAGCACAATGCCCGCACGCGCACCTCGTAACTTGTGCCCGAGGCAAGGTTGTCGAGAACGCGGACTGTGTCGTTAACGGTTCCGATGTTTGTCCAAACCGTGTCACCCTCGGCTCGATACTCGAGACCCCAGGCGGTTTCGTTGCCGTTGGGAATCCATGCAACGGTAACAGAACTCTCGTTGGCGGCAGACACATAGACCATAGGCACAGGGCACGACTGCTGCACAACCTGACTGCATCGGATGAATTTGATATTGTTGCGGCTGTTGATGTAGTTGCCCTCGCCCGGGTTTTCGGCATCAATGTCTGCGCCGTCGGATGAACGGGACATCGTTCTGTAAATGCCCGTGCCGTTAGGATGAGCGTTGAAAGTACACGAGGCATCATTGTAGGCGTTGGAGTTGTCGTCGATGATCACGACAATATTGTCGGTTCCGTTATATGCAAAATAGGTATCAAGGTCAAAAGTGTTCCAGCCCTGCGTGCAGTTGAGCGGACCCTCATAGACCAACGTTGCCTCTGAAAGCGGAGTCCAGTCGAAGAAACTGGCAAACGTGCTGGTGGCGCGGTGGGCAAGATAGACTTTCACATTGTTCTTGGCCGTCATCGGCGTAGAAGAGCCGTAGTCGAACGCTATAGCCGTGATGGTCGTGGGCGTATGGGTGGAGTCTATCTCGTCGGCAGAATAGATCTCCTGCGTGTAGGTGTAGGAGTAGAAATTGTTGACCGGAATATCAACAACAGACTCCGTGACGGTTCCGGTAATGGTGCCGGCTGCGGTGTCAGGCTGCGCACACTCTACAAAGTTCAGTGTAGTGAACTGCGCGGTGAGGGTGTCGGCCACAACTTCGCTGCAGTTGGAGAAGAGGCAGACGTTGTACTGCGTGCCTTGGGTAAGTCCCGTAAGCATGCAGGAATTATCGGTCACGGTACGGTAGGTCATAGTTTGTCCTGCAACGCCGTAGCCTATAGTGCAACTCTGCGTGCCATAGCGGGAAGCCGTCCAGGAGAGCACGGCTGCCGTGCCCGTCACGCTGGCAACGGTGAGGTTGGTGGGCGGTGTGCATGTGGGAAGAATGTCAACCGTAACGTTGTCAATGCGCACATCGTTAGACACCGTAACGCCGGCAGCGGGAGCGTAGAAAGCCACATACACAGGCTGCGTATAGGCGCTCAACAAGGTGATGTACTCCTGCTGGAAAGCGTTGGCTGTGCGGAGGTCAGAGGGATAATAGGATTTGAGCAACGTAAATGTGCCGAGGTCGTTGGGGTCCGTCATCACGCCTACGTCAAGGCGACCCGAAGCCTCTGAATACTTGGCAATCCGGAAACCTACAGACAACGTGTTGGCCGGATAGTCTGAAAGGTCAAGTGCCTGTGTAACAGCCAGCGAGTAAACCGTGTCGGTAGAATAGAGTTGCAGCACGTTGTCGGCATTGACGTACGGATAGTTGGTCATGCCGTTTGTGTGACGGGTCCAGCAATACGGGAAAGTCTCCTCGCCGCCGATGCCGTAACCGCTGAAGTTTTCGGTATAAGGCACGCGGTCGTAAGCATTGCAGAGCGTCCTGAACGAAACCGTAGCCCAACGGCTCTGGCTCTCGTCGGCGCATGCCGTTCTGACGTATAGGTCATATTCGGTGTTGGGCTGCAGGTTTGCGAAGGTGCAGGTCGTGTCGCTGCACAAGACAGGCGTTCCGCTGCTTACGGCGTTTCCGCCGGGCACAACCACAGCCTCCCAGCCGTTGTCAGAGGCGTTGATGCCGTGCCACGTCAGCGTAGCGCCCGTAGCGGAAACATTCGAGACGTGCAGGTCAGTAGGACGGAAACACGAGGCGGCTGCCCCGAAACAGAATTTCATATTGTTGCGGACTGTCCCTACCGTGCCGGCAGGAAGCTTGCCATAGATATTGTACGGCGAAGTGCCGAAACTCTGCGCTCGCAAGGAGGTGTTGCCAGTAGTGGTATGGGTGTAGAAGCGGTTGTTGAAGCCCGCATAGATGCCTTGGTTGTTCACGATGGCAACTACAATGTTGCTGCTGCCGTCCCACTCAAAGTACTCGTCAAGATTGATGGTCACATTGTTAGAATCGGCGTTGGAGCAGTAAACAGGACCGCGGTAAACCTGCGTCAAAGCGCTGGCAGGCACCCAGGCGTTGGCATTGGCAAACTCCGTAAGGTTGGTGTTGGCCATATATACCACAATGTCGTTCCAGGTGTATGGGGTGTTGTAATAATACTGGAAAGTAATGGAAGCGACGGAGCCGCTCTGTACCCCGATTTCCGCAGCGGTGTAAATTTGCTGCGTATAAGAATAAAAAGCTGAAACCGCAAAAGGAAGGTAACTGACGCCGGTAGTGCCGTTGCCCACCATAGGGTAACATGCTGGCTGCTCCGGTATCGTTATGCAGACCTGTGACGAAGTGCTGGCCGATGTGCCGCAAACCGACTGCACGGTATAGCAATACTGCTGTTGCGGCACAACGGCGGTGTCAATGAAAGCGTGGTCAGTAATGGGCGTGCTGTTCAGCTGAACGTTGTTTCTGAACACGTTGAAGCCAGATATGCTGCACTGATCGATGAAATTGCAGCGCATCAGCAGACCAGGGGTGCGGCCGTCACTGGAGTGCCATGTACGCCAGCGGCCGGTGTTGTCGAGGATGCCGATGTTGGTACAGCCCTCAATGCTGTTGGTGTAGCCGAAACCCAGAGGACTGTCACCGGTAGCTGCGGAATCTACTTCTATAGCAACCCACAACTCTTCTGTGCCGGAAACATTCACCACCGTGGCAAGCGGAATCTCGTTCCACTTTTTCAGCATAAGCGAAGAGGCTGAGATTTGCTGCGAGCAGACCAAAGTGCCGGGGGTAAATGCCGTGTCGCCGGCAACTGAGCCGCCCTTATAGACTTTAAGGGTGAAATTGTTGCGCTTGTAGGGAAAGAACGACACGGAGCGCAGCCTTTTTCCGGCAAACCGCTGCAAAGAGTCAGCGAGGAATCGTGTACCCATCGTGTAGGTGCCACGGCCATTGCCAATGCTGCCGTCGTGCGTAATCCCGTAATCAAGCGTCATCGGATTTTGCAGCAACGGGGAACGCCACGAGATGTTGGCTTTCTTCCACGTCGCGTCCACCTGCACATCGGCAGGTGCATCGCATTGCGCCACGGCAGACGTTGCAGCCAACAGCAGCGCAATTGCGGAGAACAGGATCTTTTTCATAAGTACTAATAGTTTAGAATAAAGTGCGTTAAGTGATTATTTGAGTATCAATAAGTTTAATGATGAAATCATACTAATAAAAAAAATCGCCGCAAAAGTATCGTTTTTAATTTATGCTCGGTCGATATAGCCACAAAAAAGAGGATGCGCCGACTGGCGCATCCTCTTACGCTATGAAAAAGTTTTTGGGGACTACCGTTTGGTGAACGGTTTCACGACCGTCCCCTTGTCGGTTATGATACGCACGAAGT
>CAVIPZ010000112.1:0-6185 GCA_963644715.1 bacterium
GAATACCCTTGGTCATTACGGTGCTGTTCTTCACCCTCTATTTCGCAATCTCCATTATAGGCGAGAAGATAGCCAAAAGCAGTCCAATGCCTGTATGGTTCGGTATGTTCCTCTCTTCGTTTATCTTGTTGCCGATATGTGTCTTTTTGACTTACCATGCCACAACCGATTCCGTTGTGCTGTCCCCGGACACTTACGCACGCTTCACCGAAAAAATCAAAAACTTCAAATTGTTCCGAAAAAAGCGCAATGAAAATTCTTCAACTTTGTCATAAACCGCCTCTTCCGCCGATCGACGGCGGCTGTATTGCTATTCACAATATCACCCAAGGGCTGCTCGACGGCGGCCAGCAGGTGAAGGTGGTGGCCATTGAAACGCCCAAACATCCTGTCAGGATTGACGCATTTCCTGTTGACTATTTGAAGAAGACTTGCTTTGAGTCGGTGTATATTGATACGGCATTGAGCCCGCTGGAGGGCTTTCGCTCACTTTTTAACGGAAAGTCATACCATATTGAACGTTTCCGCTCCAAGAGTATGGTTTCAAAACTGGAATACATACTCAAACAAGAATCTTTTGACATTATCCACTTGGAGTCGATATATGTGGCCCCTTACATTGATCTGTTCCGCCGTTGTTCTGACGCGCGCATCGTGATGAGGATGCACAACATAGAACATCAGATTTGGGACCGGCTTGCTGACAACGAAAGCAACCCTGTGAAGAAGATGCTTTTCAGGTTGAACCGAAACCAACTGAAAAAGATGGAAGACAGTGTGCTTCGCAAGGTTGACGGTTATATGACCATCTCAACGCCCGATTATGCATACTTCAGGCAAACGGCCCCGGAAGTTGCCGGAACGGTAATCCCTTTTGGTCTCAATTTGGACAAGTATCCTATTGATGACGACTACATACCGTCTGACCAGCCCTCCCTTTGCCATATCGGAAGCATGAATTGGTCGCCGAATTTGGAGGGCATGGGCTGGTTTTTGAGTGAGGTGTGGCCGTTGATACACGAAACGCATCCCAATCTTCGGTTCACCGTGGCGGGTCATGGTATGCCCGAGAGCCTTTTGAACCGAAAGGAACAGAACGTAAACTTTGTCGGGGCCGTTCCGGATGCCAACGAGTTTATGTTGGACCACGACTTGATGATAGTGCCGTTGTTGTCAGGCAGCGGCGTGCGCATCAAGATTGTAGAGGCTATGGCGCTCGGCAGGGTTGTGATAACCACTTCCGTAGGCGCCGAAGGCTTGGATGTGGAAGACGGCAAACACCTTTTCATTGCAGACACGCCGGAACAGTTTTTGGCAGTCATCGACAAGTGCATAGCCACGCCAGACATCTGCACCATAATTTCAGAAAACGCCCGCGATTTCATATCAGTCAATCATAACAACGAAATAATAACGGAAAAACTGCTGGATTTTTACCGGCAGATTATATCAAAATAACTGCAATGTCTTATCTGGAACATATAGACTCTCCGGAAGACTTGCGAAAGATTCCGGTCAACGAATTGCCCAAAGTGTGTGATGAACTCAGGCAGTTCATCATCAAAGAGACGTCACGCCATCCCGGGCATCTGGGATCCAGTCTCGGCGTGGTTGAATTGACCGTCGCGTTGCACTATGTGTTTGACACGCCCGACGACAAGTTGGTCTGGGACGTTGGGCATCAAGCTTACGCGCACAAGATATTGACAGGGCGGCGCGACCGGTTTTCCACCAACCGCTGTTATGGCGGCATCAGCGGATTCCCGCGTAGGGAGGAAAGCCCTTACGATGCTTTCGGCACGGGACATTCCTCTACCTCCATTTCTGCTGTGCTCGGAATGGCAATGGCTGCCAAGATGAGCGGCAACCTGAAAAGGAACCACATTGCCGTGATCGGAGACGGAGCCATAGGCGGCGGTATGGCGTTCGAAGCCATGAATCAGGCCGCCTGTCGTGACGTCAATATGCTGGTGGTGCTCAACGACAATAAAATATCCATCGACAAGAGCACGGGGGCCATGAGCAAATATCTGCTCTCAATTACGGCATCGCCCGCTTATAACCGTTTCAAGAACAGACTCTGGAATCTCTTTACCATCAAGACCAAACAATCGAACCGTGCCACGAACCTGTTCAGCAGCATCGGCAATGGCATCAAAGGGTATCTGTTGGGCGGCAGCAACTGGTTTCAGAGCCTTGGATACCGCTATTTCGGTCCGGCCAACGGACATGATGTCGTTTATCTCGTGAAAACGCTGCAAGCACTCAAAAAGTTGCCCGGACTTAAATTGCTGCATGTGCTTACCGTAAAAGGCAAGGGGCTTGAGATGGCAGAGCAGCATCAAACCGCCTATCATGCGCCCGGGCAATTTGACCCTGAAACGGGAAAGATAATCGAAAAGAACACAGACAATCTGCCGCCTAAGTATCAGGATGTTTTCGGACAGACGATTTTGGAATTGGCACGGCAGGACGAGAAAGTTGTCGGCATTACGCCTGCTATGGCTACTGGCTGCTCGCTGAATATTATGGACAAAGTGTTTCCCGAACGCGTTTTCGATGTGGGCATAGCCGAACAGCATGCGGTTACATTTTCGGCAGGACTGGCGGCCGAGGGGTACATACCGTTCTGCAACATCTATTCTTCGTTCTTGCAGCGCGGTTACGACCAGATAATCCACGATGTCGCCTTGCAGCGGCTGCCCGTAATCTTCTGCATTGACCGCGCGGGGCTTGTCGGCGAAGACGGCGCCACGCATCAGGGTGCGTTCGACTTGGCATTCCTGCGTTCAGTCCCCGACTTGATCGTATCTTCGCCGCGCAACGAGCATGAACTTAGGAACCTGATGGTTACCGCATACAAAAACGCTAAGAACGGCGGACTGCCGTTTGCGATCCGTTACCCACGAGGTCGCGGCGTGTTGGCACAATGGCACAATGAACCGAAAGAGATAGCAATCGGGAAGGCGGAAATGATGCGGCAGGGCGAGAAGCTGTTGATTCTGTCGATAGGGCCTCTTGGAAACCAGGTGGAAAAGGCGCTGCAAGCTGTATCGTCTGAAAAGCTGACCCCGGCATGGGTTGACGTGCGTTTTCTGAAACCGCTCGACGAAACCCTGCTCACAAAGTTGGCAAATCAATATCCGTATTGGCTTGCGGTGGAAGACGGCACCGAAAAAGGGGGACTGTTTTCCGCACTGGCGGAATTTATTGAAAACGCTGGCTTGGGCAACCGGCTTTTCCATATCGCCATACCTGACCGCTTCATAGCACAGGGCGATATGCCGAGCCTTTACCACGAGGTGGGTTTTGGAACTGAAGACATTACACTAAAAATCAAGCAGATAATGAGCGAGTGATTGTCTTCGAACGAAACCGCCAGACACAGGTAACCGGTTTATAATGAGTAATTGCCAAATAAAAGGAGGGAAATGTATTCATGGGAAAAAAGGTGGGATGGTCGGTTACCTGAACATGAATGACATTGCAAAAATAATAAAAATATTAAGCCAAACTAAAAAAGTTAATAAAATATTAAAATTTTAATCAAAGCGCAGCAGAGACAGGTTCTGAGCATAGTAGGGCTAAGGTGAAAAACAGTACCTTTGCTGCCTTTGAAACAAGCAAGGATGACAAACAAAGAATTGATACTTTCAGAATTGAACAGCCAGCAGCAACGTGCTGTAAAACAGATAGATGGTCCGGTGATGGTGATAGCCGGGGCGGGGTCTGGAAAGACAAGGGTCTTGACGTACCGCATAGCCTATATGTTGGCGTCGGGCATCAGTCCGTACAACATTCTCGCGCTCACGTTCACCAACAAGGCTTCTGCCGAAATGCGCAGCCGTATCACCAATCTGGTGGGCGGTGATGTGGCCAGGGCTGTCACGATGGGCACTTTCCACTCCGTGTTCTACCGCATTCTTCGTATGGAAGCCGAGAAGTTGGGCTATACGTCAAGACTGACCGTGTATGACACCGATGACTCCAAGTCGCTGCTCCGCAACATCGTGAAAGACATGAACCTTGACCCGAAGCAATACGCCCCCAACTATGTGCTGAACCGCATTTCTATGGCCAAGTCGAACCTCCTTTCGGAACAGGAGTACGCCAACAACATCGAGATTATGGCAGCTGACAGGGCTGCGGGCAAACCGATGGTGTCCGAGATTTTTGCTGCTTACAACAAACGGCTCAAATTGGCAGATGCCATGGATTTTGACGATTTGCTCTACTATATGAATGTTTTGCTCCGCGACTTCCCGGAAATGCTCTATAAGTATCAGAGTCGCTTCTCTTACATTTTAGTTGATGAGTACCAGGATACCAATTTTGCCCAGTATTTGATTGTCAGAAAGTTGGCAGCTCAAAACCAAAACATTTGCGTGGTGGGCGACGATGCCCAGAGCATCTACGGCTTCAGAGGGGCAGACATCCAGAACATCCTCAACTTCAGACGCGATTATCCGGATGCCAAAATCTACAAGCTCGAACAAAACTACCGCTCAACCCAGACTATCGTCAATGCGGCCAATGCCATCATCAAAAACAACCGCGACCAGATGCAGAAAGAGGTCTGGACAGACAACGAGTCGGGTGCCAAAATCAATTTGATATGCGCAGAAAGCGACAACGATGAGGCGCATGCTGTTGCGGACGCCATCTTTGAAACCCAAATGAATGAACATGCCGAAAACAAGCAGTTTGCCATTCTGTACAGAACCAATGTGCAGTCGCGTACGCTCGAAGAGGCAATGGTCAAACGCCACATACCCTATAAGATTTATGGCGGCCTTTCGTTCTATAAACGCAAGGAAATCAAAGATGTTTTGGCTTATTTCCGGCTGGCCATCAACCATTACGATGAAGAGTCATTGCGCCGTGTCATCAACTATCCGATGAGAGGAATCGGCGACACCACAGTGGCGAAAATTGCCGCCACCGCCGCCGAACAGGGCGCTCAAGTGTGGGATGTCATTGTAAATCAGCAACAATATAAATTGGATGTCAACGGAGCTACTGCAAACAGGTTGTCCGAGTTTGCCAATATGATACGCGGCTTCTCTGCTGCTCTTCCGACAGAAGATGCCTACGAACTTGGCAAGCAGATTGTTCAGAAAACAGGCATCGCTAAGCTGTTGCACGAAAACACAGAAGAGAAAGAACGCGGCGAGAATGTGGAGGAGTTGCTTGATTCGATGAAAAGTTTTACGGAAAAAAAGCCAGATGACAGTTTCATAGAGGCAACGGGTGAGATTATGGAGACCTATTTCCCCTCCCTTGATCACTTTATGGAATCTATTGCTCTCTTGAGCGACGAGGAAGACGACAAAGCCGAAGAGGAGGAAGACCGGGTGAAGATGATGACCATCCATTCGGCAAAAGGCCTTGAGTTCGATTATGTGTTCATAACGGGTATGGAAGAGAATCTTTTCCCCTCATCAATGTGCGCCAATTCGCGGCAAGAGATGGAAGAAGAACGCAGGCTCTTTTATGTGGCGCTTACGCGTGCGCGAAAGTCCGTGACGCTTACCGAAGCGCAAAGACGTTACCGTTTCGGGTCGCTGCAGTTTTGCGAGGAAAGCCGCTTTGTGAGCGAGATTCCTGCTGAATTTTTGAATATTGCTAAAAAGGCTTCCGGCGGCACAGGTTCTTTTGCCCGAAAGTCAAGCAACAGTTTGTTCTCAAAGCCGCAAGAGCCGCGTTTCCGTCCGGTGCATGGCAACCGCCCGTCGGGTGTGGTTGATGCCCGCCCTGTGGTCAAGAACAAGACCGAAGTGCGGCAGGAACAGATGGGAACGCCGGCCGACAACAGCCAGATACAGCCCGGCATCAGGGTTTACCACAACAAATTCGGCTATGGCAACGTAATATCCGTTGAGGGCAACGACCAAGACAAAAAAGCACAAGTCAGGTTCGATACCGTCGGCACCAAAACCCTGCTGCTGAAGTTCGCAAAACTGATTATCCCCAAATAACCGTTCACTATGATTTTCCGCGCAAACATACCGGCCCCTAAATATCCATTCAATATCAACAGCGACGATTCGATCTTGCTGTTGGGTTCATGTTTTTCAGACCATATCGGCAGTTATTTCAAACGGCACCGCTTTGACGTGTGCTCCAATCCTTTCGGCGTGCTGTTCAATCCCGTGTCTATTGACCGCGCACTCAGAATGTTGATG
>CAVIPZ010000113.1:0-6161 GCA_963644715.1 bacterium
CATAAACGTCATACACCTCAACCTTTTCAATCATGCAGTTGTCGTTGACGATGGTGACGCTGCTGCTGGTCGGGTTGGGGTAGAGTTTGGTCTGGCTCAACACATAGTCGGCAACGCCGTCAGCCAGCGTGCTGAACGTTACGGTGTTGGACGGCGCACTGACAGAGTCGCCGCAGACGGCCACCACGTATGCCTCATAACTGCTCTCGGGAGCGAGGTCGGTGAGGGCGTATGGTGACGGGGTTGTGGTGTTTGCTGTTGTCCAGGCATCTGTGCCCTTGCGGAAATAGACCGTCCAGCTGTCGGGAGTGCCCGTTTGTGTCCACGAGAGGTTGGCGCTGTTGAAGGTGACATCAGAAACTGTAAGGTTGGTCGGGGCATCGCATATCACGCCAGGCTCTGGAGGTGTGGGGCCAGGACCCGGGTCGGGATCGCTGCCCGTGGTGTCAACGCACGACACCTGCAGTGCGAATCCGGAATAGATGCCGCTGTAGTCAGAATAGAAGTACAGCGTAATAGGTCCCGTGGTAGAGGTACACTCGGGGATGGTGCCGCTTGAGTTCCCTTGGGTGGTGAAGAGCTGCGTGCCCGTATTGTCGGGACCGTCATAGATGGTCAGGTAGTCGTAGTTGCCCTCGGTCTCGAAGCCGCCGATGCCTTGCACCTTGACCACGTTGCCCGCCGTGGCAGGATTGATTACGATGGTGCCGCTGCAGTTGTTGGAGTAGCTGCCCGTAGCGCCGCCGTCATCGTAGATGATGCCGTCGCACAAGGTGAGCGTCACAGTTCCGCCGACAGGCATGTTGTAACTGCCGGGCGTAGCGGTGACCGGACCGCGCCAGTTGCTGGCATCGCCCGCGCCGCAGTCGGCCTGCACATAGAAGTCGTAAGCGGTGCCAAATGTCAATCCCGTCACTGTAAACGGGTTGGTAGTGGCGGCCACTGTGGTTCCCGTACCTTGGGTGAAGCCACGAGTTCCGTACTCGATGTTCCAGGTTGTGGCTGTGCCCGTCTCTGTCCAAGCAAGGTCAACGGAACTGCTGGTAACGTTGGCAACGGTCAGTGCGGCCGGACGCGGACAAGTAGGGATGGTTTCCACATGGATGTCATCGATGCAGACATAGTACGAGTCGTACGATCCGCCGTTGAACCTGAAAGCGATGTAGCTGTTGCCTGCGCCGAGCGGCGGCACGCTGGAGAACACCTGCTCCATTTCGGTCATCTCGGTGTAGGGCGTACACTGATGGAGTGACACAAAGGTGGAGGCGTCGTTGGGGTTGGTCACATATCCTACCTCTAAATTGCCGGCCGACATGGTGCCTTCGTTGCGGTACTTGAAAGTCATCTGCAGCGTGTTGATGTCCACGTTGAAGAGGGGCAGCACGGCAACCGCCGGGGTCGTCGCATGGGTCTTGACCAAAAGCGCGTTGCCCGACGATGCGGCGTAGGAGGATGAAGTGAGGAATGCCTGCGGATAGGTTGACGACAACGAAGTGATGTTCAGGAAATTCCAGCATGACGGCAGATCCACGGAAGGATAGCCGCTTGGGACGGATGTATAGTCAGAGATGCCGTTGGTATAGCTGTTGAAATCCTCGGTATAAGGAATGGAGAGGATGCCGCAGTCGGTTCTGAACGAGGTGTACACATACTGGCTTTCGTCGCCCGTGCCGCATACGGAGCGCATTCTCACCTGATACGGCGTGTTGGAGGTGAGGCCGCTGATCTGTACGGAATAGCCCGTGGGGTTGGGTACGGAAGTCCAGACAGAGTCGCCGCTTATGGCGTAATCCATTTCCCAAGCGTTCTCGTTGTGTCCTCTTGCCCAAACCACGGTAGCGTTGGTTTCCCCTACAGCACTCACGTAAATGTTGGGCGCGATGCAGGTGACGGTGCTGTCGCAGTCGCCGCCGAAGCGCACGTTGTTGCGCGAGCTGGAGTTGTTGCCCGTCGGGGGAGCCATAGCCGTGCTGTAGGCATCGTCATCGTTGAAGGCAAACATTGAGCAGTCGGACGTGCCGGCATGCACTTTGAACATGTTGGAATATTCGTAAGAGCCGGTCTGGTCAATCACAATCAGCGCCAGGTTGTCGGTGCCGTTGTACTGGAACGGTGCAGAGAAGTTGAATGTGTTCCAGCCTGCCGTGAAATTGGTCTGTCCCGAGTAAACAAGTTGGGCGGAAGTGGCCGGCAGCCAGTTTGATGAACTGCTCACTGAAGTGTGCATCAGATAGATTTGCACGGTGCGGATTGCGGCGTTAACCTCATCCACCTCAAAGGATACGGAACGCAGGGTGGAAGCGCCGCCGAGTTCCGAAGCAAGGTAGATCTGCTGGGTGTAAGAGTAATTCCAGTTGCTGTAGGTCGGGAAGTAACCGCTGGTGATGGTGCCGTTGCCGATTGACACAGTGCCGCCGGCAAGGCAGTTAGTCGTGAACTCGGCCGTCTCGTAGTCGCTGTCGCCGTCTTCGCAGGCCGTCTTGACGCGGACGATGTAGTTGGTTTGCGGGTCAAGATTGCCAAGCAAGTACCAGTTGTTGGTGATGCTGTTGTCAGCCACCGTCCAGATGGGGTCTTCCTCGTCTTCGGCATATTCGAGCGTAAAGTGCGACACCGTGCCTATGGAGCCCGTCTCCCACGAAACGTAGGCAGAGGACCCCGTGATGTTCTCGACGTTGATGTTGCGCACAGGCGAACATTGCGGCTGAAGTTTGAGGACAATGTCATCAATGAATCCGAAATTGCCGGAGTAGAAGGTTGCCGGCTTCGGCACCTTGATGGCGATGTATTGCCCGCCGCCGGTGTAGTTGTTGAAATTGACCTCCACAGGGGTATAGCTCGTGGCAGAAGTCACCTGAACGGTGTCAACCGGGACGAACGAGGAGGCAAGAGCAGGGTTGGACATCACCCCCAAGTGAATATCGAAAGCGTATCCTGAATATTGGCTTCTGGCATTGAAGAGCATCTGCAGCGTATTTATCGGAAGTTGCAGCGTGTCTATTTCAGGCAGAACCGCATAAATGTCGGAGCAGTTTTCGTATCCGTAGGTGTAGAAATACAGGAGGTTGCTGGGCGAGTTGGCATCTGACGACGAATATACCGTAGGGAATATCGCATAGGTGTCGGAGCCGGTGTTGATGCGCGACCAGCAGGAGGGCATCACGTTAGTGCCGTCATAGATGTCGGTTTCGCCTACATAGCTGTCAAAGTTCTCCGTATAGGGCAGCGTTGCGATGGCGGCGCACCCTGTTCTGAAACGATAACGCTCCCATGTGCTTTGGTCGGTGCCTGAGCAGGAGGCCTGCACATAGATGTCGTACAAGGTGTTGGGTACAAGTTCGTCAATAGTGACGGTGTTGTCGCTGGTGACGAGCGGGATGTCGGTTTCGGGGTTCAGCGTGCCCGAAGGCCCGACAAGGTAGTTCCAGGAGGTTTCGCTGCCGCCTGGTGCCCATGTGATGGTGGCGCTGGTGGCGAGAATGTTGGTGGCTGTGATGTTCTCCACATGCATACAGTTGGGAATGTATTGGATGACAATGTCGTCCACATAGATGCTGTTGGCGAACCACTGCGGGATGCGGAATGCCACATAGCGGCCGTTGCCGTCATAGTTTCTGGTGATGGCTTCGCCGTTCTCCCAGACGTTGATGGAAGAGGGCGAAATCTGCCCGACGGATACAAAGGTAGAGGGGTCGTCAGCATCCGTCATGATTCCTGCTTGGATAAAATAGGAACGCGAGGTCTTGTAGGCGGCCAAGGATATCTGCAGGCTGTCCATTGCCACGTTGTCATTGAGGCGCGGCGAGACAAGGTAGGCATACTTGTTGCTGGACGAGCAGTTGAAAAACAGCGACTTGGTGCCGCCATTGGCCTGAAGTTCGCTAATGGCAGGCGTGGCTGTGGTGGTGTTGTAGAGCCGTGACCAGCAGCCCGGCACATTGCCGGCCGTGCCGGTTTCAAAGTCCTCGGTCAGCGGAAGGTCAACATCATTGCACGGCGTGTGGGCAGTGGTGTAAGCCCAGAGGCTGCTGTCGCCGGCGGCACAGAGCGCCTGCAGGCGTATTTCGTAGGTTACGTCCGTGGCAAGGTTGCTGAGAGTGTGCGGCGAGGATGTGACCGTTCCGGCATTTGTCCATGCCGTATCTCCCACGAGGCGGTATTCGAGGTTCCAGGAGGTCTCGCTGCCGTTGGAGACCCAAGCCACCGACACTTCGTCTGACTCCTGTCCCGAAACATAGACCATCGGCACGGGACACGACTGCGGCACCACCTGCAGGCACTTGTAGAACTTCACGTCATTGCGTGCCATGAGCGAAATGCCCTCCGACGGGCTCGTGGGGTCAAAGTTCGTATAGTCGCCATACAGGTACAAAGTCTTGTAGTCATAGACATCATGTGTGTTAAACGTGTATGAATTGCCGTCGTAGGCAAAGGAGTTGTCATCTACAATCAGCACCAGATTGTCGGTTCCGTTGTAGGAGAAATAGTCGTCAAAATCCACCTTGTTCCAGCCCTGTGAGCAGTTAAGCGGGCCTTGATAGACCAGCGTGGCTTCCGAAATGGGGGTCCAGTCTGTCATGTTGGAAAAAGTATTGGTGGTGCGGTGGGCCAGATAGATGCTCACGTCGGTCTTGTTGGTCATCTGCGATGACGAACTGTATTCAAAGGCTATAGCCGTCAAAACCGAGGGCGTATGGGCAGAGTCGATCTCGTCGGCGGTATAGATCTGCTGCGAATAGGTGTATTTGTAGTAATTGTTGACCGGGATAAGGTACGATGTGGTATGCGATACACCTGTAATTTCGCTGGCATTGGTGTCGGGCTGTGAACATTCCACAAAGTTCAACGTGGCAAATTGGGTGACAAGCGTGTCAGCGGAGCCTTCGGCGCAGTTGGTATAGAGTTGCACTTGATATTGGGTGCCTTGCGTGAGGCCCGTCAGCATCTGCGAAGTGCCCTGCACGGTCAGTTGCGTCGGCGTTTGCCCGGCGGCACCGTAGGTCAACGTGTAGCTTTGCGCGCCATATTGGGCGGCTTGCCACGAAACAGTGGCGGCCGTGCCCGTGACATTCGAGACGGTCAGGCGGCTCGGGGCGGAGCAGTCGGGGGCGTTGTCAACTTTCACGTTTTTAAGATATACCGAGTTTACGAGCGACGCGCCGATGCGAGGGGCATAAAAGGCAATATAGACAGGCTGCGTATAGGCCTGCGGCAACGTGATTTGCTCCTGCTGGAAGACATCTTCAGCAAGAACATCGGCGGGGTAGTATGACTTGAGTACCGTCAGCGTGCTGAGGTCGTAGGGGTTTGTCATCACGCCCACATCGAGGCGGCCGGAGGTGGAAGAACCCTTGGCCAGCTCAAAACTGACCGCCAGCGTATGGGCGGCAAAGCTGGAGAGGTCGAGCGCCTGCGTGGCAGCCAGCGCATAGACGGTATCCCTTGAATAGAACTCCAGTTGGTAGTCTTCGTTGATGTAAGGATATTGCTCAGAGGTGTTGTTGGTCAGACGGGTCCAGCAATAAGGGAAAGCATCCTCTTCGCCAGCGCCGTAATTGCTGAAGTTCTCGGTATAAGGAACGCCGACGTGCGGGGTGCAGAGTGTCCTGAAGGTGACCGTCACCCAGCCGCTCTGGTCGGCATCGGAGCAAACGGTTTTCACATACACGTCATAGACTGTGTTTTCCTGCAGCGCGGTGAACGTATAGGTGGTGTCATTGGCCGTCACGGGAATGCCGCTGCTTACGGGGCTGCCAGAGGGAACGGCTACCAGCTGCCAGCTGTTGTCGCTCTCGGAGTGTCTGTGCCAAGAGAGCGTGGCGCCCGAGGAGGTGATGTCTGCAACAGTCACAAATGTCGGTTTGTAACAAGCCGGCTCCGGACCGAAACAGAACTTCATATTGTTGCGTTTGGTCGTCATCGTTGCACCGGACCCCGGGGCAGAGATGTTATACGGCAAAGCATCTCTTTGGGCATAAAGGGTCTGGTGTTCGGCAGTGGTATGGGCATAAAAGCGGGGTGAATAGTCCAGATATGCGCCGTTGTTGTTGAGGATGGCGACAACAACGTTGCTGCTGCCGTCCCACTCGAAATAATGGTCAAAGTCAACCGTCACGTTGTTGGAATCGGCATTGGAGCAATAGATGGGACCGCTATAGACC
>CAVIPZ010000114.1:0-6101 GCA_963644715.1 bacterium
GTTGTTAATGGTATATCTGCACGAAATCTGGCATTGTCTGGCGGGAGAATACAACAACGTCCCGCCAAAATAGGAGGCCGCAACCGGTGCGTCGGTACGATAGCTAGGTTCTGAAATCCGGTAATAATCAAAAAATAGTTCTGCTTCCACCTGTTTGCCCAATATGTGACGGCTGGCTATGTAAATTCCCGTTTCTCCTACAGAGGCTGAGGCTGCTTTGAGGGCGTTGCCCAAAGGCGTGTCGTAGCCTTTCGCATAGTGCCGTAAAACAACAGCGAGTTTCGAGGATGAGGTCAAATGGAAGAGCGCGTTTTGTAGCAGACAGATTTTTTTACGGTCCGTCACGGCAATTTCGCCGTAAAGAACATGACGGCGTACAAGTAGGTGGTAGTCAACAGAAACGTTCCCTGTTTCAGGTTTCAACGATGCTCGAATGCGTTCGGCCAGCGGCAGTGACGTGTCGGCGGCGCTGAATATAGCCCCACTCAAACCTACCGAGAAAATCGGCTTTCGCCACGAAAGATTGAAGCCTGTGCAGTTTTTAAAACTGTTGTTCAGGTGTCCGGCAAAGAGACTCCCGGAAAGAGCGGTGTTGCCTATAGTAAGCGCGCAACCCCGAACGAAAGTGCTTTGGCTTGACGATGCCGTGGCCTTGATGCCGCCGCTGAAACGCCGGATGTGGTCAATAGAACCGCCTCGCCCCGAGATGAACGATGATCCCGCAATAAGGCCTTGCCCGAAATTCACTCTGAAGTCGCCCACGGCCAGTATTTTCATTATGCCGAACGGTCCAACGCAAACTGATCCCGAGCAGAATCCACTTTTTTTAGCCGAGGTGTTGCTGTTTGCACACCGCAGGAATTTGAACATAAGCCGGTCTTGCGTGCTGAATGTGCCATAACAATAAAGATTGTCGAGCGGTTTCGTTGTTGTAGCGTCCGAACCTTGGCTTAAAAGCGGTTGCCGGTAACGCAACAGCATTTGTGTGCTGCTTTTCCTGAAAAAGTCACGGAAAAATTGCAGGTGCTGTTTTGCCGGAATTACGACCGCAATGCGTTGTATCCGCCTGAAGTCATCCTCCGAGAAACCGTCAATGACAAGCAGTTCGTATATGGTGCATAACGCTCCGTACTTTTCGATGTACAGCTGCAGTTGGTAGTATTGATAGTCGGTCAAGTGCAAAACGTGCACCGCCGTTTCATATTCCAAAGCGTTGAGATTGATGCCGGAATGTCTGTTCGCTGTCATTCTGTCAGCCATTTCCTCTAACAGGTCTGTTTCAGCGATGTCAGCGTTTTCGAGTACGTTTTCCAGTTCTTCGCTATAATTGTCAACCGCAAAGGAACTGTCTGTTTGGCCTTCAACTGCAAAGAGTTGAAAGAGCATGGCAAGCATGGATAAAAAGAGCGGTCTTGTTTTCATAGTTGGGCGTCGGCGACTAAATAGAATAATAGAGGAAGCCTTGCGGAGAGAGGCCTGTGTTGTAGAACCAGGCGGTGCCAAGGCTGAAAACGAGGTTGCGCCACGGCACGTGCAGTTCGATGCGGCATTGCGCAAGGTCGCAGTACCCGTTCAGGTACAGATGCGGAGAGGCAAAATAGGCAAGTCCTATACGGATGTTGAATATGCCGGGTATGGTTTTGCTCGTAGTCAAGGTGCCTGCAAGACGGGCGGTTGGCATGTAGTGCAGCTGAACTGCAAAGGTCATTGGGATGAGTTCGTTGCCGATGATGCCGTAATGCAGCCCGATGGGGTTGTATATCAGGACGGCAAGACTTGTTGCCGGCGTGATTTGCCAATAGGAGGAGAGGTCAATAGTTACAGAATGGCGGCTTGTGTAGTGTGTGGCATGTTGCAGCAGATAGAATATCCGCATTGCGACAGAGAACTTGCGGCCGAACATTCTGCCGTATCCTGCGCTGGCTGTAAGGGTGCCGTAGTGCTTGTACCCGTAATGGCTTGCCGATATTAACAGACAGTTCTGTTTTTTGTTCCACGAAAAAGCGAGTTCTTTGAGCATCAACTCTTTTGTGAAAAAGTCGTTGCGAACGGAAAGGTCGAGGAGGGATTTCGGTGTTGTGGCTCGTGCGGCGGCAAAATCGCGGAAGAGGTGAATTTGCGAGAAATCTGAAATTGCCGTCTGGCTTCTGCTTTCCGTTGGGGCATATAGCAAAAGCAGGAGGCACGCGGAAAGGGCGTATATTGTTTTCATCTGCGGTTTGTGTTTTCATAGTTGGCTTAACAACGCAAACAGCGTATGTTTTATTGTGTTTCAGATTGGCGGTTGCAAAAAAAGTCGGTTGCCGTTGATTCAGCAACCGACTTGAGTTGTCGGGCAATATCGAATTGCAGATGTTACCCTTTGAGAGCCTCGGCTCCGCTCACGATTTCGATAAGTTCGTTCGTGATGGACGATTGGCGGGCATTGTTGTATTTCAGACGCAGGTCGCGAAGGATTTCCGTAGCATTGTCGGATGCTTTGGTCATGGAAATCATACGTGCGCCATGCTCTGAAGCGACAGAGTCGCACAGCGCTTTGTAAAGTTGCGTCTTCAGAATCTTGGGTATCAGTTCGGTGAGCAAGACTTTCGGCGACGGCTCTATGATGTAGTCCAAAGAGGCGCCGGCAGTCTCTTCACCCGTTTCCGGGTTTTCGACAGGGAGAAAATCCTCGACAGTAATACGTTGGGTGGCGGCATTGAGGAATTGGTTGTACACGATATCTACTTTGTCGATGTTGTGTTCGAGAAATCCCTTGATGAGGAAGTCGCCGATGTTGGAGACCTCGGTGAAGTCGGGGTTGTCGAGCAGCGATTCGTGGTATTGGATTACCGGAAAATGCTTGCTGAGCTGTTCATTTCCTTTCTTTCCTATGCAGATAAGGCTAACATTGCCTGCCTTATGCTGGTCTGCATAACGTTCCTCCACCAGACGGGTCACCGTTTTGACGATGTTGGCGTTGAACGCGCCACACAGCCCTTTGTTGGAGGTGATGACCAGAATGACGATTTTCTCGTGAGGCCTTTTCTCGAACAGCGGAGAGTCTTCCAGCGTTTCGGCCGCTGCGGACAAGTCATGCATAAGTTCGTTCATCTTTTCGGCGTAAGGGCGCAGAAACTGGATTGAAGTCTGTGCGCGCCTCAGCTTGGCCGCCGATACCAGCTTCATAGAACTTGTAATCTTCTGGGTTGATTCTATGGAACTTATGCGGGTACGTATTTCTTTAAGGTTTCCCATATCTATTTTTCAAATTGTTTAGCCACTTCCTTGCAGGCTTCTTCCAATTTTGCGGTAATGGTGTCGTCAATCTTTCCGGTTTTGAGCGTATCGAGCACATCTTGGCAACGTTCGTGCATATAATGGATGAACGAAGTCTCGAAATTGCGTATGTCGCCCAGTGCGATTTTCTGGAGCAGTCCTCTGGAACCGCAGAAGATGACGGCTATCTGTTCTTCCACCTTGTAAGGCGTATATTGCGGCTGTTTCAGCAGTTCCACGTTGCGTGCGCCTTTGTCAAGCACGAAGCGTGTGGCGGCATCTACGTCGGAGCCGAATTTGGCGAAGGATTCCATCTCGCGGTACTGGGCCTGGTCGAGTTTCAGCGTGCCTGCCACTTTCTTCATCGACTTGATCTGGGCATTGCCTCCCACACGGGAGACGGAGATGCCCACATTGATGGCGGGACGAACGCCGGCGTTGAACAGGGAAGTCTCCAGGAATATCTGCCCGTCGGTGATAGAGATCACGTTGGTTGGGATGTAAGCGGACACGTCGCCGGCCTGTGTCTCGATAATCGGAAGTGCCGTGAGCGAACCGCCGCCTTTGACCAAAGGTTTCAGCACTTCAGGAAGGTCGTTCATCTGTGCGGCGATTTCGTCGGAGTCGATAATCTTGGCGGCTCTTTCCAGCAGTCTGGAGTGGAGGTAGAACACGTCGCCGGGATAGGCTTCACGTCCGGGCGGACGGCGGAGCAGCAGCGAGACTTCACGGTAGGCCACGGCCTGTTTGGAGAGGTCGTCGTAGATGATGAGTGCGCTGCGTCCGGTATCACGGAAATACTCGCCGATAGCGGCACCGGCGAAAGGAGCGTAGAACTGCATGGCGGCGGCGTCAGAGGCGGTTGCGGTCACAACGGTCGTATATGGCATGGCACCTCTTTCTGTCAAGGTTTTCACCAGGGCAGCCACGGAAGAGCCTTTCTGTCCGATGGCAACATAGATGCAATATACGGGTTCGCCTTTCTCGTAGAACTCTTTCTGGTTGATGATGGTGTCGATGGCAATGGCCGTCTTGCCGGTCTGGCGGTCGCCGATGATCAGCTCGCGTTGTCCTCGTCCGATCGGAATCATGGCGTCCACGGCCTTGATGCCGGTCTGCAGGGGCTCTTTGACGGGCTGTCTGAAGATGACGCCCGGGGCCTTGCGCTCGATAGGCATTTCGTAAAGCGTGCCCTCAATGGGGCCTTTGCCGTCAATGGGCTCGCCGAGCGTGTTGATGACACGCCCTAACAGCCCCTCGCCTACGCGGATGGAAGCGATACGCCCCGTCCTTTTGCAAAGGTCGCCCTCGTTCAGGCTCTTGGAGTCGCCAAGCAGCACAACTCCAACGTTGTCTTCCTCCAGGTTGAGGGCAATGCCGGTGACAGAACTGCTGCCGGATTGCGTCTCAAAGGTGACCAGCTCGCCGGAACGGACATTCTGCAGTCCATAAACGCGGGCGATGCCGTCGCCGACCAGCAGAACCGTGCCGGTTTCATCCATTTCGGTCTTGAGATCGAAATTCTGCAGCTGTTCGCGCAGGATGGAGGTTACTTCTGATGGTTTTATTTCTGACATATTATTCTATTAGTATTGATTTAGAATGTGGTTGATTCAAATTGGCGTTAAAAGTTGACTTGATACATATTGTGCGCAAAGTTTTGACGCAGCCGGTTGATTTTTGAGATGACGCTGGCGTCCAGATAGTTGTCGCCCATCTTGATGCGGAAGCCGCCGATGATTTCCGGGCGTGTCACCTCTTGAATCTTGATGTCGTAGCCGGTCTTGTCGGCAAGAAGTCCGCGTATCTGCTCTACCAGCGCTTTGTTGAGCGGCACCGCCGAAATCAAGGTGGCTACTTTGATGTGATGGTGCTCGTTGTAAAAGTTGATGAACTCGTCGCAGATGTCCGCCAAGGCAGGTTCGCGTTTCTTCTTGATGATGATGTCGAGGAAGATGAACGTGGTGCTGCTGATGCGGTCGCGGAAGATGTTGGTGAATATTACGTGCTTCGTGGCGGGCGCGATGACAGGGCTGTTGAGGAAAACATGCAGTTCCGCACTGTCTTTCAATGATTTCCGGATAAGGGAAAGGTCTTGGCAGACAGCTTCGATTTCCCCTTTCTCTGCGGCGAAGTCGAAGAGGGCTTTCGCATATCGGTTTGATAATCTTGGATTTTTCATGAAGCGCTTTTGTGTATTAAGGCGGCAAAAGTAAAAAAAATGTCACACGCTCGGCACTTCACGGCAAACGTTTTTTGAACGCTTTCCGCTTTGCGTGCCGGCCTGAAGTCAGAACTTCCTGCTTCCCGGCTTCACGAAAGGAAGGCCTTGCTTGCACAAGGGGCAATCGTCTGCTTCCCAACTCTGGATGTCGAGTTTCGTGGCGCTGTAGATAGGGTAGGGGAAGCCGCCTGAACTGCGGTCCACAATGCAGGCTATGCCGATGACTTCAGCCCCGAAGGATTTCAGCACTTCGATGGTCTCCAGCGACGACTTGCCGGTTGTGACCACATCCTCGGAGATGAGCAGCTTTTGGCCGGGCTTTACTTCGAACCCCCGGCGGAGCGTCATTTTGTTGTCCACCCTTTCGGTGAAAATGGCGGGGATTCCGAGCTGGCGCCCCAATTCGTATGCCACAATGATGCCGCCCATGGCAGGCCCTACGACCATGTCGACGGGCAACTCCTGCACTTGTTCGGCAATGACGGAAATGACTTTCCGGGCACGTTCTGGATATTGCAAAAGTTTGGCACACTGACAGTAACGGTCACTGTGCCGTCCGGAAGACAAAAGGAAATGACCTTCCAGCAAAGCTTCGGATTGTTTGAGTTCTTCGATAACC
>CAVIPZ010000115.1:0-6093 GCA_963644715.1 bacterium
GGAAATTCCACCCGCAGTTGATGCCCTCCACATGGTTGTCGGCCACCTCCTGCATCAACCCGAACAACGCCGTCGGACGAAGCAGACGCTTGCCGTCCACAATGAATGAGGAGGTGACATGCTCTTCTGTATAGACATTCTCAAAGTTTTTCATAAATCATTTTTTTTCAAAGAATAACATACCGCTTCGAGTCATTTCCTTATCCCTGTTCGGCGGCGCGCAAAAGTACAACTTTCCTCAATATTGTGCTTTTCAAGGCTTATCTGCATCAGGGCTGACGCACGATGCAGACTTGAGAGGCGTTACGCGTACCGGACGAAAAGAGTCTCAAGTTTTAGTCTCCCGTTGGCTCGGGGCGCGGCTTGCTCCGACGGTTTCACCGCCGGTTATAGTCATTGTCTGCTCGTTGAAGAGTCAATGATTGGGCCTCTCCGATGCCTATGGTCAGTGCAAAGACTATGGGTATGCTTCACATTCAACAAAAACAGCCAACATCTTCCCTCGTCCTCGGAGAATGCCAACCTCTTATGAAATCGCCGACTTCGCCAGATACAGGCGCGAGTTTTTCGGCAAATACATCGACCTGTCCAACGGCCTGCCGGCAGACGGAGAAGATGAGCGGCAAGGAGTCCGAAAACACGCGCTACTTCATCACCTCGCCGTGCGAGGTGATGAAGTAGCGCGTGCAGTAGCCCTGCGGACACAGGTCACGACACATTTTTTCCTGTTAAGATTCGGTGACATTTCAGCATCCTTTTTTCGCCCCGTCCGTGCTATTTTGTTTTTCATTACTTTTGCGTGTCCGTTTCCGGCGGATGACAATGACTGTACATGAAAAAGAATTTCACTTCTAAGTTGCTCCTTAACTTTCTGATTGTTTTGCTGTTCTGTTCATGCAGCCATAAGCCCGAACAGCATTTCGAGGGCGCCGCTTTCGGCACGCTTTACCATATCTATTACTACGGTTCAAGCAGTGAAATTCCGACGCTGCGCCGGCAAACAGATTCTGTCCTTGCCGAACTGAACGCCACCTTTTCAATCTTCGATACCACCTCCCTGCTCTGCCGCCTGAACCGCGGCGAACAGGCAACACTCAACCGCGACTTCCTCACGGTGCTGCAGGCTTCGCAGGACATCGCCCAAAAGACCGGCGGCGCGTTCGACTGCACCTGCCAGCCGCTGGTGGAACTGTGGGGGTTCGGTAAAACCAAAGAACGCAAAACGGTGCCGCAAGTATGCATCGACTCGGTGAAGTCGTTCACGGGCTACCGGCTCATTGTCCTGCAAGGCGACAGCCTCGTCAAGGCTGACCCGCGCACCCAAATCAACTTCAACGCCATTGCCAAAGGTTATGCCGCCGACGTGGTTTCCAAGTTCTTGAAAGCCAAAGGATACAAAGACCATATTGTGGAAATCGGCGGCGAGATTGTCGCATGTGGCACCAAAGACGGCAAAGCCTGGAAAGTGGGCATACAGATGCCCACCGAAACGGCTGACGGCGCCGTGGAAAGCATGCGCCATTTCAGCCTGCAAGACAAGGCCGTGGCCACCTCGGGCAACTACCGCAACTATTTTGAAGAGAACGGCGTGCGCTACACCCACATCCTCGACCCCACAACAGGACACCCCGAGCAGACTAACCTGCTGAGTGTCTCGGTAATAGCCCCCGACTGCATGACGGCTGACGCCTACGCCACCGCCTTTATGGTGCTCGGCATGCAGAAAGCGGAAGAAATCATCCGGCAAACACCTGGACTGGAAGCCTATTTTATCTATGACGATAATGGAAAATTTAAAACAAAGCACATCAAACCAAAACATTAACCCCCAATTATGCAAGAATTAGGCAAGCAAATCATAGAAGCCCTGATGACGGGCAAAAACGAGCATTTCAACTACAAGCAAATTGCCGCAAAAGTCGGCATTTATGACAAAAAAGGCCGTGAAGAGGTCAAGGAGCAGATTGACAGGCTGATAGAGTCAAAGCTGCTGCTGAAAGTGGGGCGCGGCAAATACCGCCTCAATTACAAGAAGATAAACCGCAAAGAGACGGTGCGGAATTTCATAACCGGACGCATCGAGATGAAACGCAGTGGCATGGCCTTTGTCATACCACAGAACGACAGCGACGAAACCACCGACGAATCGCTCTCGCAAGACGTCTTCATCGCCGACGGCAACTTGGGGAACGCCCTCAACAACGACCTCGTCAAGGTGGCGCTCTTCCCTACACGCAAAGGCAAACGCCCTGAGGGACAGGTTGTGGAGGTGCTCGAGCGCAGCAAAAAACAACTGGTCGGCATCATCTCCATCAAAAAAGGCATCGCCTATTTCATCCCCGACAATGCCTATTTCAGGCGCGACATCATCATACCCGCCCGCCTGCTGCGGAAAGCGCACAACGGCGAGAAAGTGGTGGTACAGATTGTGGATTGGCCAAGCGGCACACGGAGCCCGTTAGGTGAAGTGAAACATGTGCTGGGCAAACCGGGCAACAACAATGTAGAGATGCTCTCGATACTGGCAGAGAACGACTTTCCGCTCAAGTTCCCCGACAACGTCGAGGAAGAGGCCGCCGCCATTCCGACAGACATCCCGCAAGAGGAGATTGTACGCCGCCGCGATTTCCGTCAGGCCGTCACTTTCACCATCGACCCCTCCGACGCTAAAGACTTCGACGATGCACTCTCGTTTGAGAAACTGGAGAACGGCATATTCCGCATCGGCATACACATCGCCGACGTGTCGCATTATGTACGTCCCGGCACCGCCATTGACCGCGAAGCCTACCTGCGCGGAACCTCCGTCTATCTTGTGGACAGAACCATCCCGATGCTGCCGGAAGCGCTCTGCAACAACCTCTGCTCCCTACGCCCCGATGAGGACAAACTCTGCTACAGCGCCGTTTTCGACATGGACTCCGATGCCAAAGTCCACAAAGAATGGTTCGGGCACACCGTCATCCACTCTAACCGCCGCTTCAACTACGAAGAGGCCCAGAAAATCATCGAAACCAAAGAAGGCGACTTTGCCGAAGAGATCGGCATTCTCAACAGTCTCGCCCAACTGCTTCGCAAACGCCGCTTCGAGAACAACGCCGTCAACTTTGAAACCGAAGAGGTGAAATTCAAACTCGACGAAAGCGGGCATCCTGTCGGCGTTTACCTCAAAGTTCAGAAAGAGGCCAACTGGATGATTGAAGAATTTATGCTGCTCGCCAACAAGAAAGTGGCTGAAAAAGTGGGACGCAGACGCACCTTGAAGAAAGAACCCGACACATTCGTCTATCGTATCCACGACAAGCCGCTGGATGAGAAACTGACCACATTCCGCAACTTCGTCAAAAAACTGGGGTTTGACCTGAAAACCACCTCCGGAAAAGCTTTCAACAAATCGCTGAACGCCATGCTCGCCGACCAAAAAGGGAAAGCCGACTATGACATGCTCAGCAAACTCTCCATCCGGATTATGGCTCGGGCCTGCTACTCTACCGACAACATTGGCCACTACGGGCTCGCATTCCCCTATTACACCCACTTCACCTCCCCTATCCGGCGTTACCCAGACCTTATGGTACACCGCCTGCTCGACCGCTATCTGGCGCACAAGGAGTCAGTCAACAAAGACGAGTATGAGGAGTACTGCAAACATTGCTCCCAAATGGAACATCAGGCCACACAAGCAGAACGCGACTCCGTGAAGTACAAGCAGGCCGAATATCTGGCAGACAAGATTGGACAAACCTTCGACGCTACCGTGTCTGGCATCTCCAAATGGGGCGTTTATGCGGAACTTACTGAATCGAAATGCGAAGGCATGATTCCGATGAGAAGTTTTGACGACGACTTCTACTATATTGATGAAGAGAACTACACGCTTGTGGGACTGCACCACGGGCACTCGCTCCGCTTTGGCGACAGCATTAAGGTGAAAGTCGTGGCCGTTGACCTCCTGAAGAAGCAGATGGACTTTGATCTGGCACGAAACCGTTAAGCACAGCCATGAAAGACGACCGCAACGAACATCTCCTGAAAGACCTGGCCTTGCAGTACATCAGCGCGTCAGGCAAACAGCAGCTTTTTGCAGAACGTACCGTAATGGAACGTTGGCCCGAGTATGTAGGCGCTTTCTTTGCCCCCAAGACCAAATGTCTCGCCATTACGAACGGCATCCTGAAAGTAAAAGTCACCAATGCTGCGCTCCGTTTTGAGTTGAACGCCCAAAAATCATTGATTATCGAGAAGATAAACGCCGACTACACATTCCCCGTAGTCAAAGACATCGTATTCTTATAGGCAGTTCCAAATCTGCCACGAGGCTTCGGCTTGCAGATGCAACATTTGCAAGCCGTTTTGTATGCGTGCCCCATGCTGCTTGCCCTCCTGCAAAAATCTGGTTACAGGCGGGTTATAGACCAGATCATAGAGGAAATTGTCTTCAGAAAGACCGTTGTACGGCAACGGCGGCTTTTGGTTCTCCATCCCGAACGCCGTGCCAAGTGGCGTGCAGTTGATGACAAAGGGATACGACTGCAAGGTATCTTCAGACAACTCACTGTATGTGAGCACATTATGGCGTTTTGTACGCGACACGAAGCGATACGGCACAAGCAAACGCTTCAAAGCATACGACACGGCTGCCGCAGCACCGCCAGTGCCAAGCACCAAAGCCGCCGGCGGGAGCGGTTGCCCTTGCAGCGAATTTGCAAACCCCACAACATCCGTATTGAAGCCGACCAGTTTTCGTGCCGTGCCATTCCTTTCAACCCTTACCGTATTCACGGCCCCTATTGCAGCAGCCTCGTCAGAAAGCGCGTCTAAATAAGGCATTATCAATTGTTTGTATGGTATGGTCACATTAAAACCCGCTAATTGGGGGTGAGCGTCAAGAAGAAAAGGCAACAATGCTATATCCGGCAATTCAAAAAGGCTGTATGAACCGTCAAGTCCGTTTGCCGTGAACTTGTCATCAAAATAACGTTTAGAAAAACTGTGTGACAATGATTTGCCGACCAGTCCGAAATGCCTTGTCATACTTGGGCGGCGGTATCGTCGGCAGACTTCTTGGCAGCGCGTGACGATTTGACACCCTTATAGACCAGATAGAGCACAAACGCAACACACAGCCCCCACAAAGCAATCTTCAGTTCTCCGTTGTACTTGTCAATCAAATCTTGCTGACCGTGTGCCAAATAACCAAGCAGCGCAAGGATGATGTTCCAAAGCGTCGCACCCAAAGCCGTGAACAGCACAAACACGCCCAGGTTCATGCGGGCAAGACCGGCAGGAATTGAAATCAACTGCCTGATAGCCGGAATAAGGCGACCTATAAGCGTTGAACTTTTGCCATGTTTCACAAAATAAGCCTCTGCCTTTTTAATTTTCTCGCTGTCAAGCATCAACAGATGGCCCACCTTGCTGTCAGCGAACCAGTAAATGATAGGACGCCCTAAGAACAAGGCCAGAAAATAGTTGACCAAAGCACCAATCAGCGCGCCAAGCGTGGCAAAGAGTACAACAAGCAGCACATTAACAATTTTGGAGTCTGTCTTGTAAAGGGCGAGATTGTCCTCATTGCAAGCCTGATACGCTGCAGGAGGCACCACCACTTCGGAGGGAAACGGTATAAAAGAACTCTCAATCGTCATCAGCAACGTAACCGTTCCATAGTTGAGATGGTGGTTGTACCAACTGATCACCCTGTCGGTGATGGAAGAATCTGACTTTGTCTGAACTTCCGTTCCAGATCCATCGGCTGTGTTGCCCAATGCGCAAAAGCCGGCAATCAAAAGCAAAAGTAACAAGCATAATGTTTTTTTCATAATCAGGTTGTTTGGTTAGTGGAGATTATTGTACTTGTCGGCATCATACTGCTGCATAAGCCGCAACACTTCGGGAATGTTTCTCAAGTCGTCATCCATGTCCAGAAAGTCGATGCCTAAACGGGTATTGTCAAACGAAAGAGCCAATTCGAGATGGCTGAACGCTTCCGCGAACTGCCCTTTCTTAAGGTAAAGCAAGGACTGAAAATAGTGGATGCTATGCAACAGCGACACGTGGTCAGAATAGACATTGCACATATCGAGCCCCAAG
>CAVIPZ010000116.1:0-2811 GCA_963644715.1 bacterium
ATAAAATGTTGGCCAGTTGTTCTTTCAGCTTCTCAAGTTCATCTTTCATCCTGACCACAATCTGCTGGATGTCGAAATCGTTGCTTTTAGAGCCTAACGTATTGATTTCGCGCCCGCACTCCTGTACAATGAAGCCTAATTTCTTGCCATTAGCCTTAGGTTCATCCATCGTATCCAGAAAATAGCGGCAATGTTTGCGCAGACGTACTTTCTCTTCGGTAATATCCAGTTTCTCAATATAGAAAAACATCTCCTGTTCCAACCGTCCGGCATCATATTGCACCTTTGGCAGAAATTCGGCAAGGTTTTTCTCAAGTTTTGCGCGCAGAGTTGCAATACGGTTCTCTTCAAACGGCGTGACCTCATCAACCATATCGTTGATCATCAAGATACGCTTGCGGAAATCTTCGGCGAGCACCGCACCCTCCGAAATCCTGAAATCGTTGACCTTGGCGCAGGATTCCATAACCGCATCCTTGACGGCCAGCCACAGTTCATCGGAGAGTTCCTCCTGAGGGGTCGAAATAACATCAGGCATACGGAGCACCTGCGTAAACAGATCGCTCTGGACAGGGTTTGCAACCGCTTCTGACAACTGGGTGAGCGTTTCAAAATAGGCTTTTGCCAGTGTTGTATTGACAGAGACCAACGAGGCGGCATTATTGTCAACCGTGAGCGTGACATCAATTTTTCCCCTTTCAAGTTCGTGAGAGACCATCGTGCGGATTTCGTTCTCCTTGTTCCGGAACAACGGAGCAAGGCGAACGTTCAGGTCAAGTTGTTTGCTGTTGAGGGTCCTTATTTCCACAGTGACGGACTTTCCTGCCATTTCAACGGAGGTACGTCCAAATCCGGTCATAGATCTGATCATAGCCTTAAAATTTAGGGTGCAAAAATACAAAAAATGCGGGCAGGGAATCATTTTCCCCTGCCCGCTGTTGCCGGAACATCTATGCAGACTATCTGACGATGAGTTTCTGTGTTGATGTGCCTTTGTTAGTTTTAACGTTTACCGTATAGACTCCAGAAGTAAGGTCGCTTGTGTTGACATTGATCTGATTAATGCCTTCCGTGAGTACAACCTGGCTGCTGTAGACCAATTGTCCCATAAGATTGTAAACAGAGAGTGCAGCTTCGCTTTCCTCGACTGAAGAGAGTGAAATCGTAACCTTGTCGCTTGCAGGGTTAGGATAGAGTTTCATGCCAGAGAGCGTTTGGCTGTGGATGCCGGTTTGGTCAATCCAAAGTCCTTGAGGAATCTCTTCCGTATTGTTATAAACACCGAGTTGGTTGGCATCGAGCTGTTTGAAATAGATTTTAGAATCATTGGAAGCTACTTGTCCTCCGTTGTTGTCAGCAAAGTCGTCAAACTGCCAAACCATATTCAGTTTCCCATTCACGACAGAAGAGGCCAGGCAAGGATACATGTTTTCGCCCTCTCTCTCTATCAGGTTGATATTGTTGTCGCTGGTGATGTCAGAAGTGTCGTATTGGCTCCAGTCTGAATAGTAGAAACAATCTTTGTTGTAGGAGAGCCAACTGATACCGTTCCAGTTTGCGCCGTTGTCAGCAGAAGCCGTGCCGAAGATGCCACGATAGTAGAAATTGGTCACTCTGTCTGCAAAAGGAAGGTCGAGATAGGTGGAATAGAGGAGATATACATTATTGTTCTCTACTGCCAGTTGAGGGTTCGAGGACATCGTCATTCTGTAGTTATCAGGAATCCAGTCTCCGCTCGTGTAGATGTAGGCTGCGCCATTGCCGTCAAGGTCAGGGCGATAGAAAA
Source organism: bacterium (assembly GCA_963644715.1). Classification (GTDB taxonomy): domain Bacteria; phylum Bacteroidota; class Bacteroidia; order Bacteroidales; family WCHB1-69; genus F23-D06. The sequence continues at coordinate 1,787 of CAVIPZ010000116.1, forward strand.
CTTTGTAGCCATTGGCTTCCAGCGTGTCAGGGTCGAGCATATTGTCGGAACCGGAAAGCAGCGGTGTCATAGTTTCGTTCCAATAGAGAAGACCGTCGGTGTGAGGCCAGTAGGTGTAGTATCCGTCGCCAGCCACAGGGTTAGCCACTCTCATAATACCGAAAGAAACGTGGGCGGTGCCGTTGTCAGCCAGTGCAAGTGCGCAAACACCATCGGGAACATAGATAGCATGATTGTTTGTGGTGTCGATGACGTGTATAGCCTCGTCATAGCCGTCGGGGACAGGAGTCTTAACGATAGTAGTTTTGGTGAAGTTTACGCCGTTGTCGGAACTTTTCCAAAGGAACACGTCGTTGTTCCAGGTGTCAGCCACCAGCACGGCCACGTTGTTGCCATTTGCGGCTATAGCATAGTTGTCGCCGCTGAAGCTCGCGAATTGGGCAGGGGTAACATCGCCCACCACGCGCGGAGATTCCCAAGATACCGTATTGGCTGATTCGTTGTAGGTTCCGCGGAGGTAAATCAAGCAGGTCTGTATGCCTTGATAGAGGCATCCCGTGTCAGATTCTGTGCAGGCGACAAGGTGGATAGTGTTGCCATTGGTGGCAATTGCCGGCCACAGGAGGGCGGTGCTTTCACCTAAAGCGTTGTGAACAACGGGGCCTTGCAAATCTGTGAAAGTCCAGTTACCCGTGCCTTTTTGAGGACGGACACCGACCACAAGTGCAGACGAGCCGTTGTGTGAAACCGTGATCTCACCAGACTGACCTACGGCGGCAATGACACCCCAGCCAGTTCTTACGTTCTCAATTCTGGCATTAGGAGCCGTATTGCCGGAACCGTGCACCCAGCTGGTGCCGTCAAAGTAGTTGTAGCCAGTACCCCTTGACGTGGCTTGGTTGCCGCAGGTGGTCCAAACAACAGAAACTGTTCCGTCGTTATGGGCTACAATTTTCTGCGGCATCGAGGCATTGGTCTGCTGGTCATAATAGGTAATACCCACAATATTGCCACACATTAGAACA
>CAVIPZ010000116.1:2906-6089 GCA_963644715.1 bacterium
AACATCTAAATTCTTGGGGGCTTGTTCAAACGTGTGGAGGGCATTATGATAGCCTACTCTTTGTTCTGCGCTAATGGCATTGGCTGCGGATTTGGACATTCTCACTGTTTGTTGGGCAAGCAGAGACCCCGAGACGGCCAAAATGCAGAGTGACGAAAGTAATAACTTCTTCATACTGAAAGGTTTTTAATTATTAATACATTTAAGATTCGATACATTCAAATATTCTTTCAAACGACATTGCAATAATACGAATAATAATTCATAGGTACAGCGCTATTTTCATAAAAAAATTGCCGTGCCTGATATTTTTCGTCAAAAAAAAGACCGGCTATAGAAGCCGGTCTTTAATCGTAAACTGTCGCAGAAAAGTCTTAATTACCTTTTTTGCCTGCGGCGTAGTTGATTTTCAGAGCGTTGTTTTTGCGCAACTCCTGTTTAATCGTGTTGACATAACGCATTTGCACATCTTTGTCAACCTTGAGCGAGAACGTAAGTTTATCGCGGTCAACAGCGTCACGGGATTCTTTTTCGGTACCGATGAAATCGCGGACATCTGCAACAAGTTCTTCAGCCTTGATAGTCTGGTCATTCAACTGCACGGAAACCTCACCCGGGGGCAATGTGTTTTCGTTCTTGTTAATAGGAGCGCCAACATAGATGTTCGCCACGAGGGACTTCTTTTCAAGTTTTTGCACTTCGGTGGCTTGAGGAGGCGTAAAGCGCACTTTGAGGGAAGCCTCACGCATCTGAGAAATCACCATAAAGAAGAACAGAAACATGAACACGATATCAGACATGGAAGACATATTCAAGCCTGGAACATCTTTTTCTCCTGTCTTTTTGAATCTTGACATAATCTTGCGTTATTAAAGGATTTAGTTAGCGGAATTAGATTTGCTGTAGTCCATAGGAGGAGCCTCGGAAATGCTCATCGGGATAGCAGCCGTAATAGCACGTTGGGCGGCAGAGTCAAGAGCTTCGTACTTCTTTCCGAAATACTGGAGAGAAGTCTCGTCGCGCAATTCATTAACGGCGCGCTGAAGTTCATTCTGCACCTGGACATACATATTATAGCTGGTTCCTTGGTCGTTCGTCAGGGAAACAACGCCCTTTGACACGGCAAAATCTCCAATTCCATCGATAGACTTGTTAACTTTTTCCGGGAGAGTAGCAACATTGTTGGGATTGGCGAAAAACTCTTTGGCCTTGTCTTTCAGTTCAGAGACAGGAATCACCTCGCCATTGACTGAAATCTGGTCAAGGTAGTTCACCAAAACATTCAATACATTTCTTCTGTTGATATCAGCTTTAACCTCTTCCGAATCATCCGTTTTTGGGGGCGGAAGTTTACGGGGAATACCCTGCTCGGTGTTGATAGAAGAAGTCAACAGGAAGAACGTCAACAGCAGGAACGAAATGTCTGCCATTGAACCCGTATTTAATCCTGGTGTGCTATGTTTACTCATTTTATCTTCTGTTTTTAATAGCGTTCATAACCGAAGTGACGACAATGGCGAGCACGGCGCAGAGCAGTGCGATATAAACGATGAAGCAGCCGGCGTTCACCATTCTATATCCCGTCACTGACATGCCCATCTTGATGGCGGAAGGGCTGAGTTCAGGGGAGCCTATCAGGTAGCCGATTAAGACGATAACGGCAGCCAAGGCAAGAACCACAAGGATTTTGTAGGATGTTCTGAAGTTCTGGACAATCTTGGCAACGGCGAATACAAGCATCAGCAGCACCGTGATAGCAAGCAGCACGTATGCGATGTAGATGAAAGCGGTCTGGAACGAAGCGTTTGTGCCGAAGCTCTTGATGTCGCTTTGCAGCTCCTCAAGGTCAGCGGACTTTTTGCTGGCTGAAGCGGTAGAGTTGATAAGGTCAGCCTTGGCTACTAAAGAATTGGCGGCCTTAAGATAATCTCGGTCCAAGAGGTAATTCTGTTTCAGCACATCATATTCTGATTCGAGGTTGCTGGTATAAGACTCGAGTTCTGCGAAACTGCCGACGGCGTTGAAACCATTGATGTAAGCCTCTTTGTTGTCGCTTTTTGCGAAAAGGACAGCAGAATGGGCGTTGAAGCCAGTTTTATACTCGGCGAAAGAGGTCTCGTCAAGGCCTTTCAGTTCTTGCAGATAGGTATAGAGGATATCTTTCTGCATCTGCACTTTTTTGAGAGAGTCGCCATAAGCGGCGAATGTGGCCTGATAATTGGAGACCAGGTCAGGAAGAGATTCTGGGGTTGCAGTCTGGAGGTCGCTCAGCATCTTCGGGTTGTGCGACTTTACGGTCTGCACCTGTGTATAGCCGTCTTTCTTCTCATCGTTAAATCTTAACGAGAAGACAAGTGCAAGAAGGCAATCCACAATTGCGACTGCAAATATCGTGTATTTAAAAATTTTCTCTTTCATTATTTATTATAATTGTATTTATAATAATATTGTATAGATTACAGACTTAGTCTGCATTATTTATTCTTCACCAGAATATCCATAAAGGAAATCGTAGCATCTTCCATATCATTTACGATGCTGTCGATTTTGGTAAGCAGGTAGTTGTAGAACACTTGGAGAATCATAGCCACGATCAAACCGAACACGGTTGTCAACAGAGCCACTTTCATACCGCCTGCCACAATCGTCGGGGAGATATCGCCTGCGCGCTCAATGTCATCGAATGCCTGCACCATACCGACCACAGTTCCCAAGAATCCCAAAGAAGGAGCCAATGCGATGAAAAGGCTGATCCAGGTGAGGTTGGTTTCAAGTTTTGCCATCTGGACACCGCCGTAAGAAACGACAGACTTTTCAACAGACTCGAGACCCTCATCATAACGGTCGAGGCCTTGATAGAAGACGGCAGCCAAAGGTCCTTTGGTGTCGCGGCAGAGTTCTTTTGCTTTCTCTACGCCGCCGGTTTTGATTGCATCCTCAAGTTTGTCGAGGAGTTTCTTGGAATTAACTGCGGAAAGGTTCAGATAGAAAATACGTTCAATGACGAGAGCAAGACCCAGCACAAGGCAGATGAGGATAGGGGCCATCCACACTGCGCCACCCTGGATGAATTTCTCTTTTAAAGTATAGTGAAGACCTTGGCTCGGAACATCGTCAGGATCTTCCATCAATTCAGCCTGGGCAGCAGCCGGGGCTTCAGCAGTAGAATCAACCGTCTGCTCT